>CALKVB010000391.1 GCA_937996605.1 uncultured Oxalobacteraceae bacterium
AATTTTTCTCGACGCAGGTACGTACTGCAAGCGCGACTGCTCCATGCGCATCGCGGAAAGGTAGGCCTTTCTTGACTAAGTAATCGGCCAAGTCTGTCGCCGTGGCATAGCCTTGTAATGCTGCCGCCCGCATTGCTTCAGGCTTCACACTGATGCCAGATGCCATATCGGCGAAGATGCGTAAGGTATCAATCAGGGTATCGACAGTATCAAACAAAGGCTCTTTGTCTTCTTGATTGTCTTTGTTGTAGGCCAATGGCTGGCCTTTCATTAGAGTTAGCAGAGAAATCAAGTTACCGTTGACGCGTCCTGTTTTGCCGCGTGCCAGTTCTGGCACGTCTGGGTTTTTCTTTTGCGGCATGATGGAAGAACCAGTGCAGAAACGGTCGGCAATATCAATAAACCCTACACGAGGGCTCATCCATATGATGAGTTCTTCCGACATGCGAGAAATGTGGGTCATGATCAAGGAAGCAGCCGCGCAAAACTCAATTGCAAAGTCGCGATCGGAAACCGCATCAAGCGAGTTGTGGCAAACGTCATCAAAGCCTAAAGTCTTGGCGACGCGTAGGCGATCAATCGGGAAAGTGGTGCCAGCTAAAGCCGCTGCACCTAAAGGTAAGCGGTTCACACGTTTGCGGCAATCGCTCATGCGTTCAGCATCGCGTCCAAACATTTCGACATAAGCGAGAATATGATGACCGAAGGTGATCGGTTGTGCCACTTGCATATGAGTGAAGCCGGGCAAAATGGTATCGCTATGTTTCTCTGCAAGTTCGAGCAAAGCTAAACGGAATTGTGCGATCAGCTCCACAATTTGATCGATCGCATTGCGCATGTAGAGGCGAATATCGGTTGCCACTTGGTCGTTGCGTGAACGCCCTGTGTGCAAACGTTTACCGGCATCGCCGACCAATTCGGTCAAACGTTTTTCAATATTCAGATGGACGTCTTCTAAATCTAATAACCAGGTGAATTGACCACTTTCGATCTCTGCACTGATCTGTGCCATGCCACGTTGAATGTCGGCGTAGTCTTGGGCGCTGATGATATTTTGGGCTTGTAACATCTCCGCATGCGCGAGTGAACCTTGAATATCCACTGATGCCATACGATTGTCAAAAAACACGGAGGCGGTATAACGTTTAACCAAATCAGAGACAGGTTCGGAGAAGCGTGCTGACCAAGCCTCGCTTTTTTTAGAAAATTGTGATGTCATAGTAGCTTTATTGAATGAACGAACGGTGTGCGTAGCAAAGAGAGTAAAACCTGCGCAGAGGGATGTTCTTATGGAGACATCGTTTCAGGTGAGTTTCGGCTGTTACTGCCGATAACTGACGTACCGCAAGGGTTTAAGCTGACGTAAAAGCGAGGCCGATTATACCGCGACTCGCAGGTCGGCAGAAGGCTGTGAAGCTGCGATTTAGGGCCTTAAGTGGATTTTTGCTGCAATTTACAGCGGTTTAGAGATCAAATACTGAGCAGAATCGAATTTTCCGCTTTCCATTTTGAGACTGGTGAATGCACGCTGTTAGAAATTTAAGCTTAAGCATAGGGTAAAAATAGCGAATGACTCAACAAGAACAAAAACAAAAGGAACTCGAGCTTGTTAGCAATACCGAGGTGTTGATTCCGGATTGCTGCAACATCGGCATTGTGATTCGGGTTTTGGTCCTGGTAAATTTAGTGGTGTTACTTGCATTGTTGGCGCGTGGGCAGGGGTGGGCGATTAATTTCCAAGAATTTATCGAAACCTCGATGCTGATTGAATTAATTACCTTACTGTCATTAATGAGTCTGTGCGGCTTTCGACGCTTGGTAGAGAAAAACCCGATTGTCGCTTGGATGCAAAGAATCGTTTGTGGCACCGTGCCAGGCATCGTTTGTTTCGTGGTGTTGCAATTGCTTGCCCAGATTGAGTGGTTTTCCTTTAGTTTCCCTCATTTGCATTATGGCTTTGCGA
>CALKVB010000392.1 GCA_937996605.1 uncultured Oxalobacteraceae bacterium
TTAATGGGTTTAGGCATGCAGCATTATTTTGAGTTGCGTACTCGCGCCTTTTCACCGGCCTTGGGGGAGGCAAGGTTACAAGCATTGCAAGCGCGGATTCGCCCTCATTTCTTGTTCAATAGTTTGAATGCAGTGTTGTCTTTGATCCGCAGTGAACCGAGAAGAGCAGAAACCGCTCTAGAAGATTTGGCAGATCTTTTTCGCGTGTTGATGCGTGACACCCGAGATCTAAGTACCTTGAATGATGAAATTGGACTTTGTAAGCAATACTTGGCAATCGAACAAATTCGGCTTGGCGAGCGTTTGGTGGTGAATTGGGATGTCAATGAGTTGAGCTCGCAAGCCCTCAATGCTGCCAAAATTCCATCCTTGCTGTTACAACCTTTAATTGAAAATGCGGTTCATTATGGTGTGGAGCCGTCTGCAAATCCAACACCTATCGTCATCAAAATTGCAAAAACGCTTGATAAGATTGAAATTCGTGTGAGCAATCATTATCATCGACAAGCACAGTTACCGTCGGGAAATCAAATGGCACTCGACAACATACGTCAGCGTTTGCGTTTGCTCTACGATATTGAAGCGCAGCTGAAGGCTGAAATCGTGGGAGAGCAGTTTGAAGTATCCTTGGTGTTTCCAGAAAAGTATTGAAAAGAAAAACGTAAAAGACGAAGCATGACGAAGCCACGAATTTTAATTGTTGATGACGAAGCACCTGCACGTTCGCGCATGCGCAGCCTGATTGAAGATATTCAAGCAGATTGCCCTTGCGAGTTGATCGGTGAGGCTAGTGATGGTCAAGTCGCACTCGATATTTTGGTTGAACAAAAACCGGATATTTTGCTTTTAGATGTGCAGATGCCAGGTATGACAGGTATCGAATTGGCCCAGCACATTGCAGCAGCAAACTTGGATTCCGCGCCCGCCATTGTATTTGTTACAGCTTATGATGAATTTGCCTTGAAGGCGTTCGAAGTGCATGCGATGGACTATTTGCTTAAACCTGTGCGTTCACAGCGTTTGCAGGAAGCTATCCAAAGAATTCAGCAATTCAAGGCCCAACCAAACACACAAACGCAGGCTGAAAAACTGAGTGAATCAGTGCAAGCCTTGCCTAAATTGAGGCAAAATTTCTCGGTCCTGGAAAAAAATCGTGTGCTGTTGATACCAGTGCGTGAGGTTCTATTTTTGAAGGCTGAGCAAAAATACGTCACTATTCAAACTCGACATCGTGCTTATTTGACCGAGGAAAGTTTGGTTTCTATCGAATCAGAAATGAGCAGTGTTTTTGTGCGTGTACATAGAAACGCCTTGGTCGCCCGTGATGCGATTTTGGGTGTTGAGCGCGCAACCCATCTAATCGACGCTGAATCGGAGCACGAGCGAGCTACCGATTCGTGGCAAGTGATTGTACGTGATTCGAACGAACGTTTGCCGATTTCGCGCCGACAGTGGTCGGTGATCAAGAATTTAGTGCGCTGATTTCTTAGACAAAGTTAGCCTGCCAAGTTGAGTGAAAAACTCTGTGCCATCTTCGAAGTGAACTTAGTGTAGTTATCAGCAGTCTTAGATCAAACTGCGGTCTGTAGTGATTCATTTCTTGCTTAGAAGCGAGTGAAGTATGTCCGATGATTTTGGTAACCATGAGCACTTGGCTTTGCAAGAAGGCAGAGATCGTATTCAGATCAATGCCCAAGGCGTACGCCTACTTAACGGCATTGCGGTTACAGCCTTGCTTGGTTGCCTAATTGCGCTTCTCGTTAATTATTTCAAAAATCGCGGTTTTGGTGCTGGCGGCGCATATGCTGGCGTCATCGTATCGATTTTAATTTTAGTGAGTCTTCGCCGTGGTGCGGTGAGGTTTGCCTTGGCACTTATTCTTTGGGGGTTTGCGCTCATCCCCATTTTATTTGGAATGCGAACTTTCGGACTAGGCGCACCTGGTATGGTGTGCATCCCAATTTCAATAATGGCTGCGAGTTGGGCATTGTCGGTCAGGCACGCCATTATTTTGACGACTTCGGTTGTCGGCGCGTGTTTGGTCTATTACTTCTTAATTCGGTCGCAGTACATCATACCGACCGAACCAGATATGTCGTTGCGATTGATTATGCTGATTTGCGTAATTATCGTAGCCTTACTATTAGGTTTGGTCGGTGTGCGTGCACTGCGTTCGGAGTTCGATCAAGTTAGAGCGCTGGCGAGTTCATTGCAGGTAAAGGCAGACGAATTGAAACGTTCCGAAGCCTCATTCTCCAGCTTATTCTTGTCCAATCCTCTGCCCGCCATTTCCGGTGATTTG
>CALKVB010000393.1 GCA_937996605.1 uncultured Oxalobacteraceae bacterium
ACGAGATAGTACAAGGTGACTGGAGTTCAGACGTGTGCTCTTCCGATCTCGGCCAATCCGTTAGCGTAAATTCTACTGCGAACTCACGAGACTCAAATACTGTGAAGCCGTCACGCATGAGTTTCCCATTTGCCTGAATAAACTCAAGAGCTTGGGAGTCTTGCATCACAAAGTCCTCGGCTACAGAAATTAAATAACCGCCTTCTCGCAACAGTCTACGAGCTACTTCCAGTGATTGAGGAAACGGACGATCTTTATCGCCTTCCACGGTGACACTTACGTCCCCTTCGCTTGTCGATGAATGCCACATACCTTTACCAACACGCTTAAGAATCCCGATTTCGGGATCCGTAAATTCAGGAGTACGCAAGAACTTGAACATTGAGGTTTAACGTTGAAATTCAGCGTCCGCCGAAGGCTGTCCGCTGGAATGACAGGTTGGGATAAGCATCACCATAGCTTCCACCAAGGCTTGGACCCTGATGAGGTCTCTCCGGGATAGTGAATACGCTCTGACTGAGGATCATAAAGGGCCAGCCCATGTTTCGCTGCCAGCGACTTGAGCAGGACACTGACGTAATCAGCCTTGGACCAAATGCAACACATGATAATGTGGCCATCCGACCGATCAAAAGCAATGCTCCAAGGGCATAGGTCGTGGTCGTCGACTTGATCATCAGAGATGTCATCGATCTGAGGATGCCTTGAAACGAGTTCCTCGTAGAACGCATCAATGGCTGGGTGAGCCTTAACGCTAGACGTATCACCGTCGCAAAGTGACAAATAAAGCGCTCCCGCCTCGGCGTTCGACAAGCGCTTGTGTGGAAACCAGACGGCGTGATCGCAGCTCATGTTCTCTCTTATACCCAACTTGTTTTAAAGTGAAAGAAACCGAAGTTAACACAAACATGCAGATAGAGCAACGCGGTTTCTATTCGCTCGAAAGCCCTATGCTGATTGGCTCTATTTTGTTGAACTGTACAAAAATATAGTTCAACAGAGGAAACATGGTTTGGATATTTTCAGATCTCGCTCATTGTGCAAATCTTGCCCAAGCAAAGCCTGCGGCATGGATAGGAAATGAGCGCTATTCACAAGCACTTCAACAACACCAAATCCTGCTCGACCTTTGTACCGAAGTGATACTCCATTAAACCCACTTCTTCGAAACCGACTTTGAAGTAATAGGCTTTAGCTCTTTGATTGGGAGCCCACATGCTGAGCCATAGATATTCTGCGCCAGAATCGCGGGCGGCTTTTTCGATTTCTTGTAGTAACGGGGTGGCGATGCCTTTGCCGTGCCACGCTTGTTTGACGTAGTAGCGGTAGAGGCAAATTGTGTTGGCGACTTTGATGCAATCGGGTGGATCACGTTTGACGATTTGGGTGAAGGCGATCAGTTCTGCTTGGTGATAGACCAGGATCACGATGTAGTTGGGGTCTTCGATCTCGCTCAATTGCTGATCAACGCCGAAAGATTTCTCGCAATGCAGACGCACGTCTTCGGCATCGGTGTAGGGGCCGTAAGTATCGATAAAGGTGAGTCGGGCTAAGTCGGCTAGTGCGGCCGCGTCACTCGCTTGCGCGCGGCGAAAAGTTAAAGAGACGGTCATACCGAAAGAATGCAGAAATAAAATTAGGGGTAAAAATAGAAGTGAAAATCAACACCCGCATCTTACGCTAAGCCCGCTGGCAGGCGAAGTAGCAAGTCGCTGACTTCACCCAAATACAAAGTATATTTATTCTGCAGGGGTTTTGACCGAACATTTCATGTTGCGATCAAGCGGGCCAAATATTTTTTGCGTCCCTGCAAAGCCGCCAACTTGGATGATGTAAATCGTCTTTTGGTCTGGGCTCACGTACAAGGTATGACGATAGCCATCGCGAATGCGGCCTGTTTCGTTGAGTTGAAAGAAACTGCCCTTGTCTGAAATCGCTGCTTGCCCTTCCATCAAAGGCAAGTCTTGCGTGAGCCCGACAGCATTCACACAGTCTTTAAATTGCAATACCAGCGGATGTTTGTCATCGATTACTGGTGTAAATGCGGGCAAAGTGGTTTGTGCAATTGCTGTCATCGCCAATGGTCCCAACATAGTGAATGCAGCGGCTTTTGAAATACTCATGTTGAATCTCCCTTATTTTAATCACTGTATTTATTGTTGTATGGCACGGTAGGCTGTGATTGGTGATATTCGATTCACCTATACTGCCGTGCCTTCATACACTGTATAAAGTAATACCAATGAGGTCAAGCCTATTGAGGCAAAGCTCAAGAGCATACCGACCATACGAAAAATCAATTTTTCTTTAAGTTGACTCACGCCATAAGCATGAATGAAACGACCTGCCAACAATAATGACGCAAACACATGTACCAAGACACGTGAATAAGCTTGTGATTCAAGTAGGAATAAGAGAATCAAACCCAAGGGTACGTATTCTGCGAAATTGCCGTGCACACGAATTGCACGATTAAGGGCAGCATCACCGCCATCACCCAAAGAGCGGCGGTTTTTGCGACGTAGATTGATGGTTCGGAAGCTGAGAAAAATGTAGAACAAGCCAAAGATAGCGGCATACAAAGGTAGGACATGCATCTAAACTCTCCTTCTGAAATTGGAGCGTGCATTGTATGCCGAATTGCCATCTTTAGTCATGATGCTCAGTGATTAGCTGTCGAGACGAAATCCTTCGTCAATCCAGCCCGTAATGCCACCGATCATGATTTTGACGGGGCGACCTAGTTGCGCCAAAGCAATCGCCGCTTTTGTTGCGCCGTTACAGTGTGGGCCAGCGCAATAGGTCACGAACAAAGTATCCGTGGGATAATTCGCTAACTTAGACGCGATGATTTTGCCCCTTGGAAGATTGATCGCACCTGGTACATGGCCACGTTCATACAATTGTGGGCCACGCACATCAAGCAAAACAAAGCCAGGCTCCCCTTGAGCAAAAGCATCATGCACATCCCAGCAATCTGTTTCGAAACGCAAGCTCGATGCAAAGTGTTCGATCGCGCTGGTACTGTCGGCGGCTGCTACCGCGAGCACGGCGTTAGGGTTGGCATTGAGTTGAGCGGCAGGTGAGGTCATATGGCTTCCTTATTAAGCTTGGTAATAAAAGAGGGTATCCACAGTGGAATTAAGTATTGATGCTGCAGACAAGTGATATTGTGCCGTAGCTAGGTTTGGTGTTACAGTGGCGTAAATGACCTTGTTCGGTAAGATACTGCCAAATATACTGCCAAATACAAATGAAGCCAGTAAAATCTACAGGATCGACAAGAAACAATATAGACAAGATAGACAAGATAGGCAGAGCCGCGACCAAGGCTATCGACAGCCATTTGGTGGTGGCATTGGCCTACGACCAGCTATGCACTTTTGAATTTGGTTGCACGGTCGAAGTGTTTGCGTTGGAGCGTCCAGAGTTGAACGTCGATTGGTATCGCTTCACAGTGTGCGCGGCAGAAGCTGGTCCCTTGCGAGCCGCTGGTGGCATTCGTGTTGAAGCACCGTACACCTTGCGCCTACTGGATAAAGCGGACACCATTATCATTCCTGGTTGGCGCGGTGCCGACGTAGCACCGCCCGAAGCATTGCTCAAGAAAATTCGCACTGCCTACGAACGGGGCGCGCGTTTATGCACGATCTGTTCGGGCGTATTTGTGTTGGCGGCCGCGGGTATTCTTGACGGCAAAACCGTTACCACCCATTGGCGCTATGCGGAGAAGCTCGCACAACGCTACCCCCAACTGCAAGTGAAGCCAGATGCCTTATACGTTGATGAAGGACAGATCATCACTTCTGCGGGATCTGCTGCGGGGTTGGATATGCTGCTGTATTTGGTGCGTAAGGATTTTGGCGTCAAAGTGGCGAACCAAGTAGCGCAACGTCTAGTCATTCCACCGCATCGCGAAGGCGGACAAGCGCAGTTTGTACCACGTCCCGTGGCAAATGATGAGCGCGGTCGTCTGAGTCAGCTTTTGGATGATTTACGTCAGCACCCCGCCGAGCCACATAGCCTTGCCAGCATGGCGGATAAGGCCGCCATGAGTGAACGCAGCCTGCAACGCCATTTTCTTGAGCTCACGGGTTTTACGCCATACGACTGGTTGATACGCGAACGTGTGGCCTGTGCCAAAGAATTGTTGGAATCCTCCGAGCATAGTCTAAGCCACATTAGCGAGATGTCGGGTTTTGGCTCTGAAGAATCGTTCCGTCGTCATTTTCGTCGCATTACCAGCACCTCGCCGCAACACTATCGCAAACAGTTTGCAAACAAAATGGCGTGAATCGTTTATGCTAGAAACACAGCACCATCTCTACACTAATCAAAAACACTCAGTAACACTACTCACCAACACTACTCACTAAGCTCACAACTCGGAAAACTCACTATGTACACCCTTTATATCGCCAATAAAGTTTATTCCTCTTGGTCTTTGCGCCCATGGGCCTTGATGCGTGCACTGGATATTCCTTTCGAAGAAAAGGTCGTCACGTTTGGTCCTGGCAGCAACTGGGAGAGCTTCCGTAGTTTTTCACCGGCGGGTAAAGTACCATGTTTGCACGATGGCGAATCTATCGTGTGGGATTCGCTCGGCATCACTGAGTTTTTAGCCGATCGACATGCGGGTGTATGGCCCAGCGATACGCAGGCAAAAATTTGGGCGCGATGCGCAGCGGCAGAAATGCATTCGGGCTTCACCAACTTACGCGGCGTTTGCCCTATGCATGTGGGCTTGCGCGTGCATATCGATGCGATTCCTGATGGTGTTAAGTCAGACCTGCAACGCATCAACGAATTATGGAACGAAGGTTTGCAACGTTTTGGTGGCCCGTTCTTAGCGGGCGATAAATTTACAGCGATTGACGCTTTTTTTGCCCCAGTAATTTTCCGGATTCAAACCTATGGCTTGCCGGTCGATGAAAAGGCTGGCGCTTATGTGCAACACATGCTGCAACAAGCACCGATACAGCAATGGCAAGATCAGGCTTTAAATGAAACCTGGGTAGAGCCAGGGCATGAAGAAGCGGCGCTGGCAGCTGGACGTCTATTAAGTGATTTAAGGAAGAAGGCATAAAAAAATAACGGGCTCTGTTCGAAGGAGCCCGTTATTTTTATCGATTTGCTGTCGCTACCATTCGCGACAAGTCAATAATTCTTATTTCGTCTTTTCGTAAATGATTTTCTTACTGCCTGCTTCGCAAGTGCCAACCACTCGATTTGTCGTCTCGGTCGCTTTATCGACTACCGTCAGAGTGTAGCCTTTCACCGCTTTACCTTCTAATTTTTTCTCTATCTTTGCTTTTAAGTCTTCGCAAGATAAACCATTTGCCGAAGCGGAAAGAGCCATCAGCATCAGACTGCTAGCCAAAATCAATTTTTTCATCGTGCTTGCTCCTGTGGTAAAAATAGAATGTAAGGAATCAGTGAAGCAGCGAGACTCTCGCCGCTTCACTTCAGATAAAACCTTATCACTCGGAAACAGTTCCGAAAAGAAATATTCACAAAAGCAATGTTTTTTGTTGTAAATGTCACGCAGTGTAGCTGCCTCAACAGGGTAGAATTCTGCCACCTATCTGCAGCACAGAACCATCTTCGCCATCTATCTTTGTTTTGAAAGTGCTATATGAAAAGCTTATTCTCACGCTCGGTACAAGGATTAATTGGCATCCTTGTATTGACCGCTGCAACTCAAAGTGGTGCGCAAGACCTGCCGCCTAAGGGCAAAGGTCCGTATCGACAAAGCGAACTGGTCGAGCTGACAAAACTCGACCCTAGCATCAAGCTCGATGTACGCTATGCGACCGCGAATAATTTCGTCGGCAAACCCGTCTATCCAGAGGCACGCGCCTTCTTACAAAAGCCTGCCGCGATGGCACTGATATCGGCGCATCGTTGGCTCAAGACGCAGGGTTATGGCATCTTGGTACATGACGCTTACCGTCCGTGGGCTATCACAAAGGTATTTTGGGATATCACACCAGACGACAAAAAGATCTTTGTGGCAGACCCTGCTGTCGGTTCTAAACATAATCGTGGTTGTGCCGTCGATATTAGTTTGTATGAACTGAGCACGGGCAAAGCGGTAGAGATGCCTGGCGATTACGATGAAATGAGCGAACGTTCTTTTGTCACGTATACCGGTGGTACCCCGCAGCAACGCAAGCTGCGTGATTTGCTCCGCAAGGCAATGGAACGTGAAGGTGAATTTTTTGTGTATCCAGAAGAATGGTGGCATTACGACTTCAAAGATTCAAAACATTATGCAGTGCAGAATATTCCCTTTTCAGCGATTAGACCTCCGCATCAAGGTAAAGCAAAATGAGTTTGATCGTTGCTTTAGCGTTCATCAGTATTGGTCTTTGGCTGCAGTATTGGGCTTGGCGTCAGAAAAAGACCATGCATCGTAGCCAACGATGGCCTCGTGCGACTGGCAAAGTATTGGTCTCAGAAATCCGTGAAGCAAGACCAAATCAAGACGAATATACCACGCTGCATTTCATCTATAGTTTTGTGGTAAAAGCGCAGACCTACACAGGCGAGAAGCTCAATCACTTCGCGCTGGAACAGAACATGAGCTTAGAAGAAATGCAGGCGTTTATTCAGAAATATCCGATACAAGCGCCAATTCAAATCACCTACAATCCTGAAGACCCAGCCGATTGCGTATTGCTACCAAATGAGGCACAAGGCAGCAAGGAAAGGCAAGCACTCGCTCTTATTTTGCTGACGCTAGGGGTTTTGATGCTGTGCTTAACGTGGTCTTAAACCAAGCCCAGATCACGCGCCTTCACACCGGCAAAAACTTGATTTAGCTGCTGTGAATTCAAGCCATACACGCCCGCAAAAATACCCCCTAGCACTGCACGATATTCGTTTAACACTGGGTAATCACGATTTTGAAATAACGAAGCCGCGTCTATTTTGACTTGCTCGCCAAGCACACGTCCACCTTTGATACCGCCACCCAATACCCAATACACGCTACCGTGGCCATGATCGGTGCCGCGTTTACCGTTCTCTCTAAAAGTACGGCCAAATTCGCTTATAACGACCACGGTCGTATTCTTCCACATCGCACTCATTTCGTTCTTGTAGGCGGCTAAGCCACGGCCGAGTTCTTCAAATTTACCCGCTAAAGCACCGCTCGCGCCACCTTGATTCACATGGGTGTCCCAACCACCAACATCAATAAAACCGAGAGCATATTTATCGCGCATCA
Organism: uncultured Oxalobacteraceae bacterium; assembly: GCA_937996605.1. Classification (GTDB taxonomy): domain Bacteria; phylum Pseudomonadota; class Gammaproteobacteria; order Burkholderiales; family Burkholderiaceae_D; genus Undibacterium. The sequence continues at coordinate 7,232 of CALKVB010000393.1, forward strand.
TTTTGGCGATACGTTTCGCTTCTAACTCAAAACCTTTGGTCGTGATTGCATTGCGATTGCCATCATTATTTTGCATTTCTGCTTGCATATCGCGCACTACTTCACCACGCACTTCAAAACCATCATTGACTTGTTTTTCGAGACCGGTTTTGTTGTACATTTGCGCGATGATCTTCGCTTGCTTATCGTCCATATTCGATTTGTTAATCGTTCGTAGTGCGGTATTAGCGACCTTAGTATCGCCGCGCATAATGATGGGCAATTGGTCGGTAAAAGACATCGCCATACCGCTATTGAGTTGCGCCGCCAAGCGATTTAGGAAGCCAGACTGATAATTGCGTGTGCCGCTCATATCTTGCCCCATTTCTATACTGTCTTGGGTTTCGAAATGGCTGCGCGAAAGATCATCTGTACCTGCAAATGGAATGAAGGCAGCTTCACCTGCTTTGAACATAGGGTAAATCGTATCACGTAAAGCAGGATGCAAACCCCAGTCGGCGTTGAGCTCCAAAGCGGAGTTTACCTCTGCACTTGGCTTAGCAATCGCAATCGTTGGGCGAGCTTCGTAGTAGAACTGACTCGAGGTCGGCACGAGTAAATTGCTCGCATCATAGCCGCCACGCAGAAACACAAACAAGAGCCGGTTTTGTGTGGCCGGTGCTGCCAACAACTGCGCTGAAATCGTGCTAAGGCCAAGGCTTGCGCCCAATGTACCCAATACACCTAGCGATTTTAAGAGTTCACGACGATTCATTATTTTTCCTTCTATGAATAGGGTATGGTGCTGCGGGTTTTACGTTTGAATTTTGCAACTTAAACTAGCGACGCATCATTTCTGGTGTCGCCAAGAAGAAGGCATTCCACTCTTGTGCAGAGCCCGACTGACTCAATGCTTCTTGTGAGCTCATTGCGAAACGCTTACTCAAGTCTTTCACAAACACATTCTGCGCCAACGACGGTTTAGCCAACTCACGTGCTTGGGCATTCAAGCTCTCATTTTTTCCATCATCGGATTCTGGCTTGAATAAATTCGGTGCACCACGCGCCATGATTTTGGCAACATCAAAACGACTGGTCATTTGCGCAGGGCTAGCCCAAGCCTCTTGGTTCAAGGAATAGCCATCTGGAGTCAAATGTCCATTCGGAGTCTGGCCCAAAGTGTTTAACCAATTCAACATCGGGCCGGTATTGACGATAGTCTTATCTTCATAGGCCAAACGCATAGACGACACCACATAGTGCATAGGATCTTTGAATTTCCGTCCCAATGAGGCCATAAATTCCTGACTATCAAACATGGTTTTCAGCACGGAAGGAATATCACCCCGCGTCTGTAGGAAGCGGTCTGCCATCGCTGTGATCAAAGCTTCCGAAGGATTATCCGAAACAAAATACATCGCTAATTTTTTACTGACAAACTTCGCTGTTGCTGGTTGGCGCATTAAGAGTTCCAACACTTGTTCGATTTCGGCCGCACCACTTCCTTTAATTGTCACCCCAAGTAGTGTTTTATCGCCGTAGTCATGACGTTTAGGATCTAACATCGCCAACTGATGTTGGCCTACAGTCGCGTTAGACTCAGCGCCACGTCTTCTCTCTTGGCGCAAACGTATTCCTATCCCAGTCAACACACGCGCTAATTCTTGGACATCATTTTGGGTATAGCCGCTACCCACGCCCATGGTATGCAGCTCAAGCAATTCACGCGCGTAATTCTCATTGATCTTATTGGCGGCGTTGTGTTCATTATCCAAGTAACGCAGCATCGCCGGATGCGCCAAGGTCGCACGCAGAAGATCTTTAAAATTTCCAAGTGCATAAGGACGAATCGCGGTTTCTTCAAAATCGCCGACCATGGCGCGCAAATTATCCTTGCGCGTCGACACATTAAAATGATTCATCCAAAACCAATCCATTTGCTCGAATAATTGATTCGACGAATAGGTATAACGTAATAAAGAACGGGTAGCCGCCTCACGTGCAAGGCGTGTCAACTCTTGTTGATAGGCCTTGCGCAAAGTATCGTCCGTACCTTTCACTTCAGCTGCCGCTTTGCGTTGCGTTTCTAGCTCAAGCATCAATTGATCAAAAGGCTTTTGGCTAATCGTGAGTTTCGCAATTTGCTCTTGTACCGCGACTGGTAAGCTACTGCCACGGGCTTGTAATTGTTGGCGCAAATAGGCATCCATCCCTATTGCATTCATCTGATTCAAGCTGCTGCTATTCGCTCCCCAACTTAAACGATTCAACAACAATACGGGGTCAAGCTTAGCTTGCTCAAAATAGTTCGTTTTCGCAATCGGTAAACGCGCTGTATTCGATACGCTCGCATTCATCCCATTCGATGATGTAGAAGAATCGGAAGTTGGCGCACTAGAACAAGCGGCCAATGCCGACAAGCTCATTACGATGGCAGCGCGCTTCAAGCAAATATTCAAAAACGCATTTGGTGGAAATGTAAAGGTAGAACGAAGCATGGCGAGTCCCTATCAGCGAATTCTTATCAGTCAGATGCGCTTAGCATAAGCGAACTACGGGGCAGAAGCACGTCAGTTTTGGTAACAGTGAACATGGCTTGGTAAGCACTTGTAACAAAGCCGCAATTCTGTGTCCGAAAATGGCGAGAACGATGATGTATCTCAGTCCATACTGCATGTTTATTCAGTATGTCTTCCGAGAGAGTAGTAAATCATCATGCTTAAAATATCACATACATTACAAACGCTGCCAACCTCGTACCTTGATCAAGTCAGACGCCAAGGCCTCGATGATTTAGGCCAGCCTGTCGAACGTATCATTGCGCACGGAGGAGAGCCTTGTCGCGATGTCTTACGTCGAGCGCATGCTGGAGAGGAATTAATTTTAGCGAGCTATTGTCCATTCAAAATCGCAGGCCCCTACAAGGAATACGGGCCCATTTTTATCTTGGCGAATGCGAGCGCAGAAGACGTCGCAAATGACAGCATTAGCTGCTCTGCGACGAGCGAAGATCGTAGTTATTTACAAGCACAGTTTGTGTTACGCGCTTACTCTGAACAAGAGCGTATTGTCGAAGCTTGCATCAGTTCACCCGAAAAAGCAGAAAGCGACCTAGCACGTTTATTTTCGCGTGCTGAAGTCGCCTTTGTGTTGATACGATTCGCTGCCTATGGGTGCTATGCAGCGCGCATTAATCGATGAGCTGGAAATTGATCGAAAGTGCGTCGCGCATTCCTGCCTGCGCAAGAATGGCATCGTCACGATTTATGTTTGATCAGAAAATGAAATTGACGCGCTTACCACTCACATTACGTTGCGTAGGGTTGCCATACACAGTGACACGTCCAGAACCATTGGCCTGCGCACTTACGTTTTGAGAAACCGCTGCGGCGATATCACCGGAACCATAACTATTCAAGTCAGCAGTTTGGCTTTTCACGGAGGACAACTCTGCTGAGCCAGAGCCATGCGTTTGTGCGTATAGATTACGCACATTACCGGTCGCACTAACTGAACCAGAACCATGGACTGTCACGTCTAGTTGATTACCATTGACGGCGCCAAGGTTCAATGAACCCGAACCATGTACACGCACCTTCGCTTCATTACTCAACAAACCCAAGGCGTTAATACGACCCGAACCAACTGAATTAATATCAAGACGAGCCACTTGGCCTTCAATCACTACAGAGATCGGAAGAGCGTCGTGTAGGGAAAGAGTGTCTTCGCCTGTGTAGATC
>CALKVB010000394.1 GCA_937996605.1 uncultured Oxalobacteraceae bacterium
ATCTTGGACACAGCCTGGGCTCTGCTCTTTCGCTCTGGTTCGCGCAAGATCATTCCGATTTAATTCGTGGCGTCTTTGCGGTTGACGGACTCCCTGTCTTGCCACGCTCAGAAAATATGAGCCCAGAACAACGTAAAGCGACAGTTGAGGGTATGCGCGGTCAAATGGCAAATTTGACGCAAGAAGTTTTTGAACAACAACAAATCAGCTACATGAAATTCATGGGAGTCATCGATGACAAAGTTGCTGAAACCATAGGCAAACGCAGCGCAACAAGTGATCGTACCGCTTACGTTGATTATATGGCCGAGCTGTTTGGCAAGGATATGCGCAAAGATATGCCAAAAATTAGCGTACCGGTTGGCATGGTCTGCCCTTACTACGCAAAAGACATGGCTGCGATGAATATGTCTGAAGAACAAAAAACAGCGTACTACGCAGGTTTAATGGCAGGCACGCCTAAATTGCAAATGATTTCAATCAATGAAGCGCGTCACTTTGTGATGATAGATCAACCAAAAATTTTCAACGAAAAGCTTGCGAGCTTTGTTAAATCGGTAGAGTGAACTGCAAGAAGTAAATAAATATAAGAAGTAAAAAAGCCATGCACTAGATTGTGCATGGCTTTTCATTCTTTGAGATTTCGATCAATCTAATTTCAATCACGAATCGATTTTGAATTTATTTCTATCTATTTTTTCGGCAGCTTTGCTACATGCTGGGTAATTGCCGTTGGTTTGGCCTGCCATTCACTCATAAAAGAATTGGCTGCAGTCTTTTGCTCTTCGTTCAGGCTTGAAGCCATCTCCTCGACATAGAGTTGAAATGCTTCTTCCGCCTTTTTTTCGCGTTCATTTTTTGTCGCTAAGGACGCGCGTTTTTCCAAGATCTGCTTGCCCGCAATCTGAATGTAAGCGTAAGCCATTACTGGATCAGCATTGGGATGTTTTTTAACATCATTGAGCTCGACATATCGCAACATGGCATCAACATCCCCTTGATCAGCGGCTTCACGCCACAGCTTCAATGCAGATTGATGTTCCCCTTTCTTTTCAAGATAACGCGCGTATTCAACTTGCGCTTGTAAGTAACCAGCGTTCGACGCTTTACTTAAATATTCGTAACCAAGTTCAGTATTAGTACGATGTCCCTTGCCCCAATTACCGAGGTAATAATCGGCCAATCGATATTGCGCCAACGGATAAGTTGCGGCAGATTTTTCTAATAATGGAATCGCATGCGCCCAATCTGGCTTTTTCCGTTTGCCAGTGCGGGTATAACTCATCGCCTGTTGAAATTGCGCTTCTGGTGCGAGCCCTAAATCGTGCGACGACACTGCTGCCCGCGCCTCTCTAGGTTCTGCCTTTTGTTGTGGCTTCTTTCCCTTAGCTTGTGTTTTGCCGTGACGAGCATCTTTCTTGCGATCTTGCACTTTCGCGCCACGCTTAGCTTTTGCGCTCGCCTTATGATTCTTAGACGCGACCGCTTTCGCTTTACTTTTTGTTGCAAGCACTTTTTTCGTTGTTGCTGCCTCAGCGACTGGAGTCAAGACGAAAGCTGATGCTAAAGACGATATGAGAATGACAGGAGTAAGAAAACGAAACAGACCCATGTGAAATTTTTCCTCTTCAATTCAGACAGGCGCTATCATCCTCGATATCGGTAGGTTTCGTCAAAGTTTGTCACGAAGTAGTAATACTCAGGCTGATGTAGATCATCTGGCGATACATGAATTTGATGTAAAAACGGGCTATGTTTCCATAGCCCGTTTATTTTTATCACATCGATGCACTGTACTTAATTTGTGCTTGATCTGTACTTAGTCTGTATTTTACAAGCCAGTTCGTTCAGCGATAAAGGCTTTCATTTGCGTTACATCTGCCTTCATCACATCAAAGCGCTGCGGCAACGCTTCGATATTTTCGAAACCTGTTGGGCGCTCTGCATCACGGCCGAGTGCTTCTTGTATGGTTTCATTGAATTTCGCTGGTAGTGCAGTCTCCAACACAATCATGGTCTCATCCGCGCGCCAGTGTTCAAGCGCAACCTTAATGCCATCTGCCGTGTGAGTATCGACAGTAATACCAAAATCTTTTTCAACCTGACGAATAGTGTGCAAACGATCTGCATGCACAGACTTACCTGAAACGAAACCAAATTGCGACACTTTAGCAAACTCATCGCCATCGCTACCTGGCTTACCTGACAAATCAAATCCACCCGCTGTCTCGACTTTAGCAAACAAGGCTTTGACGCGTGCGGCATCACCACCGAGTAAGTCGTACACAAAGCGCTCAAAATTAGAAGCCTTGGAAATATCCATTGAGGGGCTGGTTGTGTGATAAGTCTCCGCCGATTTGCGTACACGATAAACACCCGTACGGAAAAATTCGTCTAACACGTCATTCTCATTCGTCGCCACCACCAACTGCGCGATCGGCAAACCCATCATGCGGGCGATATGGCCGGCGCAGATGTTACCGAAGTTACCGGATGGCACTGTGAACGACACTTTTTGATCATTGCTCGTCGTCGCCGACAAATAGCCGCGGAAGTAATAGACCACTTGCGCCACCACGCGTGCCCAGTTAATGGAATTGACTGTGCCAATCTTTTGACGATTTTTAAATTCCAAATCATTCGAGACCGCCTTCACCATGTCTTGGCAATCATCAAATACGCCTTCCACCGCAATATTAAAAATATTCGGATCTTGCAGGCTAAACATTTGCGCGGTTTGGAAAGCGCTCATCTTTTGATGCGGCGACAGCATGAAGACGCGAATGCCTTTCTTGCCGCGCATCGCATACTCAGCGGCACTACCCGTATCACCCGAAGTCGCACCAAAAATATTGAGCTCCGCACCATTTTTAGCTAAGGCATATTCAAACAAATTGCCGAGCAATTGCATGGCCATATCTTTGAAAGCCAAAGTTGGGCCATTCGACAAAGCTTGCAATACCAACTTACGACCATCTTTTTCGACCACGGTACGCAGCGGCGTAATAGCTTGCGCAGACTCACCAGCACGCGCATTTTTGTAGACTTCAGCGGTATAAGTTTTGTGCGTGATCGCCTTCAAATCTGCTTCTGGAATATCGGTCGCAAATTTGCGCAAGACTTCGTAGGCCAAATCGGCGTAGCTCAACGAACGCCAAGCATTCAGCTCATTCGCCGTCACTTGTGGATAAGATTTAGGCAAATACAAACCGCCATCAGGGGCCAAGCCACCTAACAAGATTTCAGAAAAGCCAACGGTAGAGTCAGAACTAGAAGAGTAACCACGGGTGGATTGGTAATGCATGATGAATTGAAGATAAATAAGCGAAAGAGGAATTTCACTTGATTATATCTTGCAATGCAGCAGAAAGTTCAGACTAGTTTGGATTTTTATGCATGTATAGACGAATTTTCTATGATTACGAATTCTCGCAAATAGGCCAAGGTAGCAACTTCGACCATCGATTATTTGCAATATCTCGATGATATTCGGCGTGGCCCCCGCCATTGCACCGATTATCGGCGGCTGGATTCTGGGCTGGAGTAATTGGCAGTCGATTTTCTGGTTCTTGTCTTGCTTCAGTCTGATCTTGTTATTGGCGACGGCGTTTGTTTTGCCGGAAAGTCATCCGGTTGAAAAACGCTTGCCGTTGAATGTCAAAGCTCTGAGCACGGTTTACAAAAGCATCATTATCA
>CALKVB010000395.1 GCA_937996605.1 uncultured Oxalobacteraceae bacterium
TTAAAATCCATGAAAGAAATGCTTGTAAGCCTTACTAAAGAGAACAAAGACCATAAAAATGACATCTTTATTGATCTTTTGAATCTGGATTTGAAGTACCCTCAATGGAAGTATGAAGACCTGAATAAAATTCAGTGTCCATCATTAATCATTGCTGGTGATAATGATCTTATAAAAACAGAACATACGGTAAAAATCGCAGAATCTATCCCCAAAGGACAATTAGCCATTATCCCCAATGCCAATCATTATGTTCCCGAAGAAAAACCGGAATTATTCAATGAATTAGTCATTGAATGGGAGGGTGATATTGTGCGTGGTAGCATTAGCATCGGCGTCGCCGACACCCGACATGATGCCCATGAAGCTCATTCACTGCTCTCCGCGGCCGACCTTGCTCTGTACATGGCGAAGCATCAAGGACGTAATCGGGTCATTGCTTTTTCTGCCTATGGTAAACACGATATCAGTGTCATGGCATCAAGAAGCTAAGATCGCGACCACAACTGGAATTTCGATAGGCCTCAAGTCAGTCTACGGTAGAACGATAGACCACACTTCGAACAGGCTTTTACTGTAGTCAATAGAAGCTTGGTTTATGATTTCGCTATGACTTATTTTATTAGCCACATTCAAATTGCTAACGCTGTATTGTGCTTGCTGATGGCAGCGCAATTATTTGGCATGCAAGCGATGCGCGCGCTACCTAAACGGCTGTTAGCACTCAACTGCTTGTTGTATGCTCATCAAAGTATCGCTTTAGTGGCGATCTTAAATGGTGATTCCACTTTCTTTTTCTTAAGTCGCCCTATCCTTGCGCTATTTTTAGGACCCGCTTTATTTCTCTACTTTGCCAGCCTACAAAGACCAGAAGGCAGTTTACGGCGGAGCGATGCTTGGCATCTGGTTGGTGCACTTACTTTGTTCTTCGTACTATTTTCGATTAAACCTCTACGAGCATTCATCGACATCGCCATTGTGAGTAGTTTTGTGCTGTACACCTTGCTCACCGGATGGCAAGTAAGAGCAGGGCAGCAAGTGCTTGCTCACCTCGGAGGTTTTGCAGCACCTGCATACGTCTGGCTTAAAGCCTTTCTAGCAATGGCAGTGGTGAACATCATTTTAGAGTTCGCCGTAAATATCGAAATCGCCCAAGGAACTCCTATTCATCAATCAGTTTCCCTACTCGTGGCCAGCATTGCGTTTTTCGGTATCAACGCCAGTATGGTGATCGCCGCCATGCAGCGTAGCCAATTATTAGAATGGATGTATCAATTTGGCGCACCGCAAAAGCAAGCAGAACACGCCAACTTAGAACAAGCCGACAACACTCATACAACATCCAGTGAAAGCCGTGCTCTGTTCGAGCGCTGGGTAGAACTGGTGCAAACGGAACAGTTACATAAACTCGAGTTCGGTATCACCTTACCTCAAGCGGCGCGCAAACTGCAGGTGCCAGCGCGTCAGCTTTCGAATGCGGTCAATCAAATTTATGGTAAAAGTTTTTCTACGCATCTCAACGACCTCCGGGTGGAAGAAGCCAAGCGCTTACTCAGTCTATCCACCGAACTAAGCATCATTGAAGTCATGCATCAGGCAGGCTTTAGTACCAAGTCGAATTTCAATAAAGAGTTTTTAAGGGTAACCGGCATGTCACCCAGCGCATTTCGCGAAGCCCATGCAAACCCGACCTCACCAGCAACGCAAGCATGAATATCACGCTAGGTTTCTTTTGATTCCTCTTTTCGCGTACACGTCTCTGTCTCCACAACAAACCGTCAAGACATCGACACCAGAATCAAAAGAAAAACCTGCGCTCGCGAACTTAAGAACGCCCTGGTCGCAGTGTAGAAAAGATTGTGGTTCAAGTGAGCTCAGCACCATTCTCGCTGAGAAAAAATTGAGCCTGTGTCATCGTCATGCGCAGCTTTTTCTTTTACGCCTTGATTACTATCCAGTTGTAAAATGCAGTCTACCGTTTTCAAACAAAGATCACGAAATGAAAATTGCTAGCCTAGATCATCTGGTACTCACTGTACGCGATATTGAAGTGACTTGTGCTTTTTACCAACGCGTCTTAGGGATGGAAGTGGTGAGCTTTGGCCACGGACGCAAAGCCCTAAGTTTCGGTTCGCAAAAATTTAACCTGCATCAAGCGGGCAAAGAATTCGAACCCAAAGCAGATAAGCCAACGCCAGGTGCCATTGACGTGTGCTTGTTGACGACCACACCAATCGCCGACGTCATCCTGCATCTACAGCAGCAAGCCATTACCATCACCGAAGGGCCGGTGCAGAGAACGGATGCGCTTGGACCAATTATGTCGGTGTATTTCCGCGATCCTGATCACAATCTGATCGAAGTTGCTAATCAAATCCTTTAACTATTATGATGATCTTCTCACATTCAATTTCTATGAAAAAGCCGATTTTCATTTTCGCCTTAAGTCTTCTGGCTTACATCACTTGTTCTTCTGCCCACGCTCAAAATCAAACTGAGGCGCTGAACATGCTGCACCAGTTTTATATCAACTATCTCAGTATTGATTACACAAAAAATCCAAACGCCAAACATCCTCATCTACAGTTTAGTCGAGCGTTTTTACAGGAAAAGCGCAGTAATGAAGGCATGTGTCGCCGCATCAAAGATATGCCTTGCGGCTTCGGCGCAGATGGCGATCCTTATCTCGATGCGCAAGACTTTGCAGATAATTTAAACGCCGCATCTGCGCAATTACGAACCGAGCTGATCGAACTTAATACAAAAAATCAAGCGCAGATTCGCGTCAACTTTTCAATTTTCCCGGGCACAGAAGTGGGTTCTCGGAGCATCGTCTATCAGCTCAAGCATGAGAAAGGGGCATGGAAAGTCGACGATATCGTCTATGGAAATGGCGAGTCTGCGCGTGCCCTAATGCGCCAAGAGATCGAACAATTGAAGCGTGTTCGACCTTGAAAAGTCATTCATTGCACCAACCGATTTACACCAAGTGGATCAAGGTGCTTCCGCCTTAGTGGCTGTAGAGGAAAGTGATTCAGGTTCTGGCCGAATCAGAGGCGGCAATTTCTTATTCACCAAAGGTAAATTCGTCACTTCGGTACCATCGGGACGTACCGCCTGCTGTGCCGACAGCCAATCGCCATTATCTTTTGCTGCCACTTTTAAAGCGTCTTGCATGATCTTCTCCCAGTTTTTTTCACTGGAAGAAGATCATAAACAGATTAGGACCACGAAACGAGCTGATCGAAAGAAGTTTGTCTTAGCTCAAATGGAGCCGAACGCCAAGTCGCGAGAAACCACTCTTCGCTCAAAAATTAAGCGCCAAAGAACTCCGCATGCACCGCCTGCAAAGCTTTTTTGCGATCTTCTTGATGCACCAACATATACGCCGCCACTTCGCTGGCACCGGCCGCAGCTAACGTCACGCGCACACCACTGGCGATCGCAGCCGACAAAGCGCGGCTGGCAATAGCACTGCCAACATCCGAAGCTTCTAAGACCCCATCGCCAACCACCGCGACAATCGCTACTTCGTCATTGCGCGAGACATCGACCACACCCGCCAAATGATGTTCTTTCAAGGCTGCATAGGCGGCATCGAGATGATCTCGCGCCAATAAAATATTGATCGCGGTTTGGGCCGTGAGTACGCTCTTAATGTTAATGCCGTTTTGGTCCAAGGTATTGGTCACTTGCGCCAAGATACCTGGCTTGAAGCCAACACCTGGGCCATGCAATTTGAGGATAGCCACGTCTTCGGTTGAGGTTACGCTCTTCACCACGTCTTTGGTCACCTTACGTTGTGCATTAATGATGGTGTAGGGCTGCAAGCCACGCTCTGGCCGGGTAATGTTCAAGATGCGAATTGGGATATCTTGATTGAACAAAGGCTCCACCGTGCGCGGATGCAAAATTTTAGCGCCGAAATACGATAACTCAGCCGCTTCCAAATAATTCAATTGCGAAATCGATCGCGGCGTCGTGACGGTACCTGGGTCTGCACTCAAGAAGCCGTCGACATCTTTCCACACATCGAGCGATTCCGCACCAATACAGCAAGCAATCGATGCTGCAGAATAATCAGAACCGCCACGGCCAAACAGCGTTGTCTTACCATCACGATCAACACCATAAAAACCCGGCACCACGATTACTTCATTACCTTCGAGCGCTTTCGCCACTGAGGCGGTGCTGGCCTCAAAATCGCAAGCAGAATTACCAAACACACCATCAGTAATTAAACCTATATCTTCAGGTAACGCTTCACGCGCCGCAATGCCACGGCTCAGCAAGACTTCGGTTAATAACAAGCTTGATAAACGCTCTCCATAACTCAGAATGGCATCATTCACAAAGGTAGGCACATCGCCGATGCAATGAATGCCAGTTAAGAAACGGTCTAACTGATCTAAACGCTCGCCCAAGGCTTTTTCGATGCGTTCGCGATGCGCAGCATCTTGAATATTGGCTTCGACGATTTCTTTTTTAAGGGCACGCAGGGTTAAGGTGTAATTGCGACTCTCCGCCAATGCCGCTTTCGTACCCGCACCTTCCTTGGCTGCTTGTACACAGCCGATCAGGGCATTGGTAATACCGTAGAAAGCCGATACCACTAACACCAAAGGGCGATTGTAGGTTTGCACGACATTGACGACGCGGTCGATATCTTGAGGTTGGCGCAAATTCGAGCCGCCAAATTTAACGACGATTTTTTTCATGATGGGTAAGACTTATCGATAAGAAATTTTTTCGGTAGACCGAGACGCTCATTTTTATATTCAAGTCTCGCCACGGCAATAGCACGCTACGATAGCAGACAACAACATTCAATCACGTGCATGATCGTGTATACAACAGCGCTCAAGCTTACTGCAAGCATGTGTGCTGGTCAATCTGGCAAGTCCAACACGGCCGCTAGAAATGCAGAAAATACGAACTAAGGCAAAAAACTCAGTGTATTCCGCCCTTCGATTTGGGTGAGGCCAACTACAGTAGCGTTAGTCCTCTTCTAGATCTTCCTCAAGCAAGGTTTTAACCATAGATATGATGCACCCACCGCCACTGTTACCGCCACAAACCGATTGGCAAACACGCGCAGAGCCTGATAATCAAGCTCAGCGAAGCAGTGATAGCGCACGTCTTCGTTTGAGTGCTTATGACCCGCGCGCGGTTGGCGGCCGCCAGACAGTAAGACTAAGCTTAGCCAAAGATTTTGCGTTGGGTCTCGATAATCTCGAGCTAAGGGTACGCTGTGATCTGTTACCGATGAAAACCAGCCAATATCGTTTCGTGAGAGCGCTCTCTGGCGAATGGCAATCTGTGTTACTGAGCTTCTCGTCTCGCAACAAAGAACACGGTCAATACCCTTTAGAGATGGAGTTGCGTTTTCATCATGAGCAAACTTGTGTCAAACGCTGGCTGTGCAGTACCGTATTGCTACTGCCGCGCAGTGATGCCAGCTTAAGTGAGATTCACCAAGTGTTTTTGGCTAGCCAAAAAAATGTCAGGGTAATTGCCGAAAATGGTGCCATCGCCAAATTACATCATGAACAATTGAGTAGCGCCCAAGATCGTCAATTGAATCTCGAAGTAATCGCACGTGACGCCTCCATCGCACAAGTCGCATTACCGAGCCAACGCGAAAATACGCATCGTGACGTCGCTCCTGGTTACTTAGCCTGGGATGAAGTTTTAGTCGAAGTGGCGGCGCAAGCAATTACTCAAGAACAAGCGCTGCAAAAAGAATATCAACAAAAAAGTCAGGCTACTGTGTCCACTGTGGTTGACACCAAGCCCGTAATATCGAACGCTGCCTCGGTAGAAACAGCTGCACCGATAGATCGACCAGATAAACTGTCACGCGCCTTCTACCATCCTATACGCCACCACTGGTTACGCATTTTGGTGGGCAATACGTGGCGTATAGGTCGAGTGATAGAAAATGAAATAGGTCATCAAACCTCATTGCCCGAAATTCAAATAGCCCATCCCCGCATCAGCGCTAGCCACGCCACCCTGCAATTACGCAAGGAGGGTATGGAATTGATCGATCATTCGCGTTACGGTATGTTAGTCAATGGCGAACGCATCGCTCCTTTGCACCCAGTTCGTTTACACATCGGCGACCGTATTGATTTATGCGCCAGTTTTGCAGGGACACTCGTATGGCAAGTGATCGCATTCGATCAGCGCATGTTGATATTGCAGCATAGTACCGAACACGGAAATTTCGACACTGTTTGCCTGGTATTTCAAGAGCCAGGCAAAGCATGTTTGCAGTTAGAGGATATTTATTCCCATTTGAAACGCATACAAATGCAAACGCAAGCGCGCGGTATTCCTGATTTCGAAAACGCAACGATCGCAGAAAATGCAGCCGTTTGGAGGAGTTTCGAACAAAGC
>CALKVB010000396.1 GCA_937996605.1 uncultured Oxalobacteraceae bacterium
TCCAATTGCTAGAAAGGGATCAAACCATCAACACTAGTCACCGTGAAGAGATCAAAGCAATTCGTCGAAGTAGCGAACTCTTACTTTCACTTATCTCAGACATACTCGATATTGCAAAAATCGAGGCTGGAAAACTTGAACTGGTTCGTTCTCCCGTTTTGTTTGCAGATATCATTGAACAAGTAACCCAAATTTGTGACCTCAAAGCTCAAGAAAAAGGACTACATTTCACGGTATCCATCATCGGCGAGAATAACCTTGTTGTCATTATTGATCAAACCCGCTTAAAACAGGTTCTCTTAAACCTAATAGGAAATGCAATTAAATTTACGCCATCAGGCTACGTACGGTTCGAAGCAGAAATACAGCCCGCAGGGGAAGACTCTGTATTCCTAACCTGTCGCGTCGAGGACAGTGGTATTGGAATTTGCTCTTCACAGTTCGAAAGAATCTTTCAACCGTTTGAACAAGTTAGCAACGCAAATCATCGCAGTGGTGGCACCGGACTCGGGCTCGCCATCTGCCATCAATTGGTTAAACAAATGGGCAGTGAAATTACCGTTGAAAGTGAACTCGGTAAAGGATGTACCTTTCAGTTTCAATTGGAGGTCGGCATCGCTGCAAAAAAATATGTGTCAAACAATAGCAAAGCACAGTCGATTAAAGGGTATGTTGGAGAAACGAAGCATATCCTTGTCGTAGACGATGTTGAAGAGAATCGAACTATCTTGAGGAAGTTTCTTAAAGATCTGAATTTTTCCGTAATTGAAGCAGCAGATGGAAAGGAGGCCTTCGATATTAGTCAAATAAATGACATTGATCTCTTCATTATTGATGCGGTTATGCCATCGATAAGTGGATTAGAGCTTACTAGAAATCTGCGCAACACAAGTAAACACAAAATTACGCCGATCTTAATTGCTTCAGCTAGCGCGTCCAGCTCTGATAAAAGTAGAAGCGTCGACTTTGGGGCAAATGATTTCATTGCGAAGCCAATTGATTTCGATCAGCTGTTAAATTCGATCCAAAAGTTACTCAATTTAGATTGGCTTGAACCGAAGGAAGAGGTGTTAGAGTCAGATCTCAATTTCCGCGATGACGCCCCTACGCAAGCGATACCACCCGAAAACTATCTCAACAAAATAAAGCAGCTTGCTCTTGATGGCGCATCAAATGAACTTAGAACCTTAATCGATGAAATAGACGACAAAGATCGCAGTTTTAAATGGTTCACACTAAAAATTCGAGAATGCGCTTTCGAATACAATTTTGAAGGAATCCTACACATCTTGTCGATGCATAACTCACGTAGCAATCAATGATCGTTCTACTTTGCTGTAAGTACAATAATTAGCCCCTAAATCAGGAACGTGCAAAACTATGTTTCCATCGTCATTAAAAAGAACTGCTCAAAGGTCTCCATGGTAATGTAATGCTGAAATTGGCGCCGCCATCTTTGGTAGGGTGCAATTCAACTCTCCCGCCTAAAATATGCTCTATCAGATGGTGTACAAGTGAAAGGCCAAGACCTAAATTACCAGACGCCATAGCCGTCGTAAAGAAAGGGTCAAATATTTGATCAACATGGTCGGTCGTAACACCCGCACCATTGTCAATAACATTTAAATGCAGGGTTTGTTCACTCGCTTGGGACAAGCTCACTTGAATTTTTGGTTCCACCATACCGCTGATAAAGCCATGCTGAAGCGCGTTTTTAGTTAATTCCAAAATGACAGACTGCAGCAATGACGAATAGCCACGATGTTCGATTTCAACACCTAAGTCGATCTCGATTGAAGATGTGTCATACCCTAACTCCGTTAACTCCTGCATGCAGAATTCCAGCATCTGTTTAAATAAGACTTCATCTTGTCGATCTACGTCTAGGACTCCATCGAAATGTAAAAGCTTAAATTTATCAATTAAACTACCCAGTATTCGTAAGTTCCTATCCAAAAGTGTCGTTCCTTGAAGAACCTGTTCAAACACCACCTCAATCTTCGACTTTGATAGCCCTTTACCCTCTCTTATTTGAGCATCAAGGCTTGCGACTAGAGACTCAACCGTGTTTGCCGCCAGCCGACAATTACCAAGGGGGGTATTCACTTGATGAGCAATTCCAGCGGCCATTCTTGTGATACTTGACCTTCTCTTGTTCGCCTCAATTGCAACGTATGCCTCAAGCAACGCATGATGATACTTTTCAAGTCGAATTGTATTTTCGAATAGTTGAATATGCGTTTTAATTCGTGCCAGTGTTTCGTTTAGCTCAAACGGTTTTGATACAAAATCTGCTGCACCAACCTCAAACCCTTTGATTCGGTCGATTGCTTCATTTAAAGCGCTCATAAAAATAACCGGAATTGGAGCTGTCTCCACTATTCCCTTGAGCTCAACGCAAATCGCATAACCATCGACGTCCGGCAAAACCACATCTAATAAAATTAATGAAGGCTTTATTCGAATGACACGCTCCAAAACACCTTTACCAGTTCTCAAGGACGAAACGCGATAACCAGCATCGATAAGAACGCGTTCCAAAAAAGAGAGATTTTCTCGATTGTCGTCCACAATCAAAACTGTCCTTAATTCGTTACTACTTATCGCATCGAGCATTTTCGGCAGTTCCTTCAATATATGCAATCAAAGTCAGCGGTCAAAGAAACACACAAAATAAGGTCTCAGTTTGAAGTGGCGAGTGTCGGGCTAGCGTCACCGTGGCGTCACAATCTATATGCCCATCCTTCATTTTGCCGCACAACTTATAGTAGTAAAAAATAGCCTTTAGTAAAGTCGTTTTCGACATTTTTATTGCTAGCGACGAATTGCATATCGACCTCACATCGTCGAAAACACATCACCTAAATTCGAAAAATAGTTCAACGTCAAACTGTAAGTTAGTTAAACTATGAAATCAAACTAAAATAATTTTCTGTCGAATGACTTTTTTTAATCCATTCTATGAATAGACCGCCGACCATTAAGAATTTGCCCTTAAATGCGATGAGAGCATTCGAAGCGGCAGCAAGAAAAGGAAGTTTTAAGGAAGCGGCACATGAACTCTCGGTTACGCCTGCAGCGATCAGCCATCATGTTTCTGCTCTTGAAAATTACATGGGGACAGAACTATTTATTCGATCAAATCGTCAGCTAAAATTGACAGTAATTGGCAAAGACCTTGCACAAAATATCACGCACTTTTTAGACCAACTGTTGGTGTCTGTATCGGAACTAAAGCTGCAAAATTATGATACTGCGAAACTTATAGTTAGCTGCCCACCATCATTAGCAAGCAAATGGTTAGTGCCGCGAATTCATATTTTTCGATCGATGTATCCCGAGATCAACTTATACGTTCAATCAGAAAACCAATCCAATTCGCCATTCAAAGATTTGAACGTCGACATTGCGCTTCGTTATAGTAAGAATGCATCGTTTGAGCACCTAGGAATCCATTCAGAAAAGCTCTGGAAAAGTGCCATGTGGATACCAGTGTGTAGTCCTCTGCTTATCGACGATCCTAAAAGTCATGAAGAGAATTTATTATCGCTACTAAAATTTCCACTCTTACGACGCCCACTTCCACCATATGAGGAAGGGATGCCTTCAAAAGAAGTATGGTCAGAATGGATAAAGTTATTCCTTGATGTTATTTCTAAGTCTGCTAATGAACAACTACCCGACGATTTTGAGATCGAGAAATTCAGACGCCATTTAAAGAAATCCCCATTCTATAGCCATGACCACCTCACTATCGATGCAGCAATTGCAGGCAGGGGCATTAGCTTAGCATTGGAACCTTTAGTGATAGATGAAATCGAAAAAGGGAAGTTGGTGCGCCTATTCAAAACAAAAATCAAAGACCCTTTCTCTTATTTTATTCTCTGTAGAAAAAGTGACCTCGCGTCTTCGAATATTCAGGCATTTATAAACTGGTTACATGCAGAGGCATCAGGAGTCGAACATCAACCAATTGAAAAAAACTAGTTCGACATAGGTCTTTATCATAAAGTATTCCCTCTTCCACTACTCACCTAAATGGCCGTGCGTATTCGAGTCATCGTTGAATTGATCGAATCAGGAAATGCTGTCGCACTAGTCCATTGCTGTACGCATCGAAACGAATTCCTCTGCTGCAGTCGGGTGAATTCCAATGGTGCTATCAAGTACCGTTTTCGTTAGACCCGCTTTCATGGCGACCGCAAAACCTTGGATAATTTCACCCGCATCTTTACCAACCATGTGCATTCCAATAACGCGATCGGCGTCGCGGTCGACCACAATTTTCATCAATGTTTTTTCAGCGCTACCACCGAATGCGCTCTTCAACGATTTAAACTCACTGCGATAGATTTGAATATTTGCAAATGTCTTGCGTGCGGTTGCTTCATCTAAGCCAACAGTTGCAACATTAGGATTGGTAAACACTGCGGTTGGAATCAAATCATAGGCCATTTCTTTCTTTCCCTGCCCAAATAAGTGATCCACTAAGGTCATAGCTTCGCCCAAAGCAACGGGAGTCAATTGAATGCGTGCGGTCACATCGCCAAGCGCGAAAATAGTTGCGACTGAAGTTTGATATCGCTCGTTGACCTCAATTCCGCCTATATCACTTTGTTTGACACCAACCTCCTCGAGACCGATTCCATCGACGTTTGGAATACGTCCCGTCGCATATAAAACCACATCCGCCAAAATAGATTGGCCATCATTCAAGTCTACTTTAAGGTCAGAATCAGATTTCGATATTTTGCTGACCTCTGAATTTGTACGTAAATCGATACCTTTTCGACGTAACTCTTCTGTAAGGAACCTGCGAATATCGTGATCAAACCACGTAAGATGCTATCGCCGCGATACAGTTGCGTGACTTGCGCTCCAAGCCCATTAAAAATGGAAGCAAATTCTGAAGCAATATATCCACCACCAACGACAACTAATCGTTTTGGGAAAACAGGAAGGTCAAATATCTCATTTGATGTAAGGACATACTCTCTTCCTACAATATTTGGCACCATAGGCCGACCGCCTGTAGCGATCAAAATTTGCTGAGCTCGATACAAAATCCCATTTGCGCTAACGGTGTTGCCATCAATGAGCTTGGCCCAACCACCAACTATATGCACGCCTGAATTTTCGAGCAATTTGAGATACACAGCATTTAATCGCGAAATCTCCGCACGGCGATTCGCTTTCAACAGTTCCCAATCGAAGCTAGGCCTTTCGAGGTTGGTCCACCCGAAGCCCCGTGCTTGTTCAAAAATCTCTGAATATTGCGCAGCATAGCTATATATCTTTTTGGGAATGCATCCTACATTCACACAAGTGCCTCCCATTGCGCCTCCTTCAATCAACGCAACTCTTGCACCCTTCTGAGCAGCCATCCGTGCAGCTCGCACACCGCCGCTGCCACCGCCAATTACTAATAGGTCATACAAATCTGAATTCATCGCAATCTCCCAATACCATTCATTAATTTTCAATTCAACACTAAATGATCACAAGTTAGGACATTGTGACTTTCCAACACAGTGTACGATCCTATTTTGTTCGGCCCACCCGACATATTTCACCGACGTCTAGGTATTTCCAGTCCTCGTTTAACTGCTGGCCGCGCATTGAATGACGCTAACACACGTAAGACGTTTGAAAACGACTTGATACCCACCAAGTCCCCTGCCTGATATCCTTCGATCAGATTTCGGATCCATGGGAAGATAGCGATATCAGCAATGGTGTACACATCGCCCATCATCCATTCACGGTTTTCCAAATGCTTGTTTAATACACCCAACAATCGCGTCGACTCTGAGACGAACCGATCCCTTGGTCGCTTGTCCTCATAATCTTTACCGGCGAATTTATAAAAGAAACCTAGCTGTCCGAAAGTCGGACCGATTCCGCCCACTTGAAACAACAACCATTGAATTGTTTGATACCGTTCCAATGGATCCAAGGGCAAAAACTTGCCTGTCTTTTCTGCCAAATAAAGCAAAATCGCTGCGGACTCAAAAAGTGCTATTGGCGTACCGTTTGGCCCATCAGGATCCAAAATTGCTGGAATTTTATTGTTCGGATTTAACGACAGAAACTCCGGAGACATTTGATCATTCGAGTTAAAGTCAACCAAATGCGGTTCATACGCTAGCCCCGTTTCCTCCAACAAAATTGAGACCTTAACACCATTCGGAGTGGCAAGCGAATAGAGTTGGATATCGTGAGGGCGAGTCGCAGGCCATTTTTGGGTAATCGGAAAAGCAGACAAATCTCTCATTTATGTCTTTCATCAATTTTCGATATCAACTATCTTTGGAAATAATCAAAGCACGAGGCTACACTAGAAGGGTATAGTTACCCTCTTCATAGCCAAACTATGCCTCGATTCAATCAAATAAGGA
>CALKVB010000397.1 GCA_937996605.1 uncultured Oxalobacteraceae bacterium
GCTATTTTCACCATCAGCTTGTTTTAATAAATCGGCGTGAGGCAAAGCATTGACCGGGATTTGCATGTCGATTCGATCCAGCAAGGGCCCAGAGAGTCGACCTTGGTAGCGAGCTACCGCATCAGGAGTACACCGACATTTGCCGTTAAAATGCCCAAAATAACCACAGGGGCACGGATTCATCGCTGCGATTAACTGAAATCGGGCAGGAAATTCTGCCTGTTTTGCTGCGCGGGAAATACTAATATGGCCTGATTCTAGCGGTTCGCGTAATACCTCCAGCACTTTGCGGTCGAATTCGGGTAATTCGTCGAGAAACAGAACTCCACGGTGAGCGAGTGAAATTTCACCAGGCCTTGGGTTACCACCCCCGCCCACCAAAGCGACAGCAGAGGCTGTGTGATGAGGCGAGCGATATGGCCTTTGCTTCCATTTTTGGATATTAAAACCATTGGTCAGCGACAGTACTGCCGCCGATTCCAAAGCTTCAATATCAGTCATTGAAGGCAAAATTCCGGGGAAACGGCTGGCTAACATTGATTTTCCGGTGCCTGGTGGGCCTATCATCAGGGCACTATGTTGACCAGCCGCCGCCACTTCCAATGCCCGTTTTGCCTGCTGCTGTCCTTTTACTTCACTGAAGTCAGGGTAGTGCGGAGCTACACTACTTCCACCTGCTTGGAAAGGTACAAGTTTTTGTTCATCAGATCTTGCGGCGAAGTGGGCGCACACCTGCAGCAATGAGTGAGCGGGAAAAATACGTGCATCCTTGACCAAAGCAGCCTCTTCGGCGTTGGCGAATGGAAGAATGAAAGCGGGTGCTTCGCTAGACTTTTCTTGTTTATTGTGGACGGCACCGCCAGAAATAGCGAAGGTCATCGCTAGAGCTCCCCGGATTGGCCTTAGTTCTCCAGATAAAGAAAGTTCACCAGCGAATTCGTATTGGTCGAGGGTGTCACCCGGAATCTGGCCGGAGGCTGCTAAGATGCCTAACGCGATCGGTAAATCAAATCGCCCGGATTCTTTTGGCAAGTCGGCGGGGGCAAGGTTGACCGTGATGCGTTGAGCTGGGAAATCGAAACGAGCATTTTGAATCGCAGCTCTGACCCGGTCTTTCGATTCTTTAACCTCAGTTTCAGGCAGCCCCACTATCGTAAATGCTGGTAGGCCATTGGCCAAGTGCACCTCGACGGTGACTTCCGGCGCTGACATGCCGCTAAGTGCACGACTTTTCAGCACCGCTAGTCCCATTTATTCGTCCTTGAGTTGGGCTTCCAGTGCAGCCACACGTGCTTCTAACGCTTCGAGCTTCGCGCGTGTTTTCGCTAGTACCTGAGCCTGAATATCAAATTCCTCGCGGGTTACCAAATCAAGCTTGGCAAAACCTTGAGTCATCATTGCCTTTACATTCTTCTCTATATCCTTGGCAGGCGAGTTTTCAAAAGCTTGATGAATTTTCGCTTGCATATCGTTCAAAAAATTATTTGCATCCATGTCTATCTCTCTTTGATTGAAACTTTTTCAACTCCTGCCGTAACCTAAACTAAGCTGGAACTAAGCAGGAACTGTAACGGTGCATTATAAAGTTTATGCCAATCAAATAAGCGCCATTTTGGTGCATTGATTGGCAGCATACCCCATTGCGATAACAAATTACTACTACTTTGAAGAAAATTTGGTGAAATCGACGAAAACCAAGTTTAAATCGAAAAAACCACATTTTCATAGGTGTGCACTGCACAAACACGATACCACTTTTAAAAAAAGTATGTTGTGAACACCGAAAATCGCAAACTGGCACGAGTTCTGCTAATACCGGTGTAAGCAACAAAGAAATAGCAGCAAAGCTAAGTATTTATTAACCAGCATTGATTTACTTTTAAACAAAAGAAGGAAACGAAATGAAAAAATTTCTACTCTGTGCAGCGGTTGCAAGTACTTTCATGGGAAGTGTTGCTTATGCGCAAGACGCCAAACCGGCCGAAGCCAAACCAGAACATGAAGTGAGTTTCAATATCGGTGCGATTACCGATTACCGTTACCGCGGTATCTCACAATCTGGTCTCAAACCAGCCTTACAAGGTGGTGCAGACTACACTAATAACGTGAACGGACTGTATGCCGGCACATGGTTGTCCACCATTAAATGGACTAAAGATGCAGGTGGCGGTGGCAGCGTTGAAGTTGATTTGTACGCGGGTAAGCGTGGCGAAATCGCCAACGGTATTAACTACGACGTTGGTGTCTTGTCTTATGTCTATCCCTCAAATGACCTAGGCAAAGTGAAAGGTTTTGTTGATGCGAATACGACAGAATTCTACGGTCAGTTAAGCAACGGCCCTGCATACATCAAGTATTCACACTCGGTGACTAACACTTTCGCCTTTGTCGATAGTAAAGGTAGTGGCTATCTCGATGTCGGCGCCAATATCGAAATGGCTGAAGGTTACACCCTGAATTTGCACGCTGGTCGTCAAACACTTAAGAACAACAGCGCCTACGCATACAACGATTGGAAAATCGGTGTCACCAAAGAATTTGGTGGCGTTAATTTTGCTCTCGCGGTTATCGGCACCAATGCGGATGACAAATTGTATGTCACCCCAAGCGCCAAATTTACTGGCAAAACAAGCTTGCAACTGTCGGCTGTGAAAACATTTTAATTCTGAACATTCACTGAGAACATCATGAAATTAATTACAGCAATTATCAAACCTTTCAAGCTTGATGAAGTGCGCGAAGCACTTTCAGAAATCGGCGTGCAAGGGATCACCGTGACTGAAGTCAAAGGCTTTGGTCGTCAAAAGGGCCACACAGAACTGTATCGTGGTGCTGAGTATGTTGTCGACTTTTTGCCAAAAACGAAGATTGAAGCGGCAGTGGAAGACAGTATCGTGGAGCGAGCGATTGAAGCGATCGAAACCTCGGCTCGCACAGGCAAGATTGGTGACGGTAAGATCTTTGTGTACTCCCTAGATCAGGTCGTGCGTATTCGTACTGGTGAAACCGGTAATGAAGCCCTATAAAAGAATGAAGAGAGAGAAAATGATGAAAACGTTTTTGAAATCTCTTGCGGCCATCGCCTTAACGGTAACGATGAGTCAAGCAAGTTTGGCATGGGCGGATGATGCCAGTGCCTCGGCATCTGCAGCAGCCTCGGCTCCTGCGGTGGCAGCTGTTGTGGCTTCTGCACCAGCATCGGTAGCAGCCGTGGCGCCAGCATCAGCGCCCGCTGCACCAGAAGCGGCCGCATCTGCTCCAGTAGCGGACGCAGCAGCTCCAGCACCAACACCGAACAAAGGTGATACAGCGTGGATGATGGTAGCGACTCTGTTGGTCATCATGATGGCGATTCCTGGTCTGGCTTTGTTCTACGGCGGCTTGGTTCGCTCGAAAAACATGCTGTCGATCTTGTTGCAGGTATTTATGATCTTCGCTGTGATTATTGTTTTATGGTGTGTCTACGGCTATTCGTTAGCCTTCACCGAGGGCGGCAAATTCATCGGCAAATTTGATCGTGTGATGCTGGCCGGTATTTTTGATCCGGTTAAAGCGACCTTCACAACCGCAGCGACCTTCAGCAAAGGCGTGGTATTACCTGAGTTTGTATTCGCCGCTTTCCAAGCGACATTCGCAGCGATTACTTGCGGCTTGATCATTGGTGCTTTCGCTGAGCGCGCTAAATTCAAAGCTGTGCTGTTGTTCATTGTGTTGTGGTTCACCTTCAGCTATTTGCCGATCGCTCATATGGTTTGGTTCTGGACCGGTCCAGATGCAATCAAAGATGCCGCGACTCTAGCAACTGAAACTGCAAAAGCAGGTTACTTGTTCCAAATGGGGGCACTCGATTTCGCGGGCGGCACAGTGGTACATATCAACGCTGCGGTGGCTGGCTTGGTTGGTGCTTTCATGATCGGCAAGCGCGTGGGCTATGGTCGCGAAGCGATGGCACCACATTCTTTGACGATGACCATGATCGGCGCGTCGATGTTGTGGGTAGGTTGGTTCGGTTTCAACGCAGGTTCTGCCTATGAAGCGAATGACACAGCAGCTTTGGCATTCATCAATACCTTGTTAGCAACGGCTGCAGCGACAGTATCTTGGGTATTCGGTGAATGGATCACCAAAGGCAAACCATCGATGTTGGGTGGCGCTTCGGGTGCGGTTGCAGGCTTGGTTGCGATTACACCAGCATGTGGTTTCGTCGGACCTTCTGGTGCCTTGGTAATTGGTTTGCTCTCAGGTGTGGTCTGTTTGTGGGGTGTGAATGGCCTGAAACGTTTGATCGGTGCCGATGATTCTCTCGACGTGTTTGGCGTGCATGGTGTTGGCGGTATTTTGGGTGCTTTGTTGACGGGCGTTTTCGCTTCACCATCTTTGGGTGGCGTCGGTATCTTCGATTACGTCAGTAACAAAGTGTCAGCGGACCCGTACTCTATCGTTAGTCAATTGACGACACAAGCAACCGCAGTTGGCGTGACAATTTTGTGGTCAGCTGTCGTATCAGTTATCGCCTACAAATTGGTTGATATAGTGATCGGCCTGCGTGTGCCAGAAGATGAAGAACGTGAAGGCTTGGATATTACTAGCCACGGTGAATCTGCATATCACTCGTAAGATTTAAATAGACTATTCAAACATATCAGTAAAGTTTATTCGGTTTCTTGGTGGGATTTACGCCTCTCAGATGTTTTGGGAGGCGTTTTTTTTAGATGTAAGCAATTTCGATAGCAGTTTCGAAGAACTCAAGTTTAAACGCGGCGCTCGCTTTCTGGATGGGTCGGTAAAACTAAGGTGATACGTGTGCCTTGCCCTACTTCACTCTCTACATCGATCGTCCCCGCAAGTAAGTCATTGACGATATTGTGTACGATATTCATTCCCAAGCCGCTACCGCCCTGCCCTAATTTTGTGGTGAAAAACGGATCAAAAATGCGGCGTAAATGTTCAGGGCTGATACCTTTGCCGTTATCAGAAAATTGAATACGGATACTCTCTGTTCCGAGTTGTTCCGCTTTGAGCTTCATCAGACCATTTTCCATGCCTTCGAAGCCATGAATTAGGGCGTTGTTAATTAAGTTGGTAATAACTTGCCCATAAGGGCCCGGATAGCTGTCAATCACTATCTCGTCAGGGATCTCCATTTCTAATGTATGCCCTTGTTTATTAATCCGTCCCTGCATTGTTCGAATAATTTCCTGACTAGTTTTCTGCAAATTAAACTCACGTCTTTGTTGACTAGTTTGATCGACAGACACTTGTTTAAAGCTACTGACCAACTCGCTGGCGGTTAATAAATTGCGAGTTAGCATATCATTAGCTTCACTTAACGCAGTAGTGAAATGGTTAAGACCTGAACGTTTGAGTGTGCCAGCTTCAAGTTGGTGAAGGAAACGATTGGTTTGTTCTTTAAGAGTAGTTGATGTCAGTAGACAGTTACCTAATGGCGTATTGATTTCATGCGCGATACCAGCGACTAAAGCGCCCAAGGCGGCAAGCTTTTCTTTCGACATCAATAGTTGCTGAGCAGACGATAACTGCTGGTAGGTATCGGCATTATCGAACGCCACCGCAGTGTAAGCGGCTAAGGTCGTGAGCATATCAACATGCATACGCTCGAAGGCATGTACTCCAGAACTCTGTACTGAAATCAAGCCAAGAATACGACCCTTAATAATCAAGGGTGCATAAATAAATGAAAGCGGATGAAATCGTTCTTCATGCTCGCGATAAGCTTCGTTCGAGGTGAGCTTATCGAGTCCTTCAAGACCGATGTAGTGAATATAGTCTTCACGAATATCGTTGATATAAATTTCTTTACCTTGCTTGACACACCACACTGAAAGCAAGTCAGGATCATGCATATCACGCTGGTACGGCAGTTGTTTGTTACCATGTACGATATTGCACGGGAAATCGATGGTGTCGTACTCGGGCTTGTAAATACCGATCGAAAACGCCTCAGCTGGCATTAACCGAATGACGTGGTGATAGAGCGTCGACATAATACTTTCACGGTTGAGCTGTGAAGTGATTTCACGACCAAGTTCACTCAAAATGAAAATATTATTGTGCGCAGTTCGCAGCAACTCTGTTTGTTGCTGTAATTCCTTGGTGCGTTCATTGACGCGATTTTCAAGCTTATTTTGAGCTTGTTTAAATTCGTCGTGGCCGAGCACTTGTTGAACCAAATTTGCAATATGACTACCAAATAAAACGTCTTCACGCGACCAGCTTCTGGCCTGATTAAAATTGGCAAAACTAATGACACCCACCTGTTCACCATGCATGCGCACAGAAACTTCAAGAATCGAGGTGAGCTTACAATCGTAATAGATCTGATTGAGTTCTTGAGCCGCTGGGTGTAAGCGAATATCGTGCGCCGCGTTCGGAGTTTGAAGTGAATGGATAACCTGGAAGTATTTAAGGTGGTTGTTCTGATCGATGCAGCTACCACGAGAAAACGGCAAAGTGATATTTGAGGCTTGCACCTCGCACTTAAGCCGTGTGCCACCATTCTCCTTTAACCACAAACAAACACTGTCAACCTGCAAAATTGCTTGTGCGGATTGCGCAATATGCGCCAACGCTTCATTACTATTTTTCTCTTCGAGTTGGCTATCCGAAGATAAGTCCAGTAATAATTCCACAGGTGGCTTACGTGAAAGATCGTATTCTCGCAATTCTCGAAATTTGTCGACGATCGTCAATTCGGCAATTTCTGTGTTGAATTGATGGTGGCGCCTGGCGTATTGCAGTGCTTTCAGTGGTTCATTGGTCAGCTCGTATAGGTGTGAAAGTGCGTCACAACAATGGGCTTTTTGGTGACGTGATTGTATATGTTCCGCGTGTGCTAGAGCATCCAAAAAAACCGCGATCGCTTCTGGATATTGTTTTTGCTGCGTATATAAAGCACCAATGGAATTGGCTGCCATTCCCATTAACCACTCATATCCGCAGGCCCTGGCTAATTTGATTGCATCTTGAATTTGTTCAAAGGCAAGCGCAAAGTTACCCTCATATTGAGCGATGGTACCGAGATGCCACAGTGCTTCAGCGATGTATTCTTTAATCTTGCCCCGTTCCGCTTGAAATTTTGCTTCTTCAAATAATTCCTTAGCAATTGCGGTTTGCCCCATGTTGAGGCTGTTGACGCCTAAATTAATGGCTTGTTTGCTCTTTAAATACGGACGGTCAAATTTCTCCAGTAATTTGCCAGCGTCAAGATGGAAGCGAGCGCCTGTTTCCCAATCACCCAATGCATCATAAATCTGACCCAAACCAATACGGGCTTCAATATGAACCTCGGTATCGTGAGTGATTTTGCACAGATCAATGCATCGGGTCCAAGAGCGGATAGATTCCTTGTAAATTCCCTGTGTATAGCAAACGCGCCCAATGCACAACATGAGACGACCTGCTTGGTATGGCAAGTTGTGGGCTTCGGCCTGTTGTAAGCCAGAATGCAATTGATCAATCAAATGGATTGCTAGACCTAGACGTTCTTCGATAAAAAAGCGACGGACTAAGGAATTGAGGGCAACTTTGACATCACCTTTTTTCCGTGCCTGAAATTCCAAACGCTCGAATAATGCTTTCGCCAGGAAAGGATGACGACGGGCACAATGTTCAATACGTTGTAGGGTTTCAGTCATGGTGATTTTTTGTTTCTAGTACTTAGATCATATTGGGTAATTGAGGGAGAAAAGAAAAAGAAGGGGCCGAATTCTCTGTCCGATAACGGCTAGTTCTTTTTTATCCGCTAGCGTATAACGACACTATATTACTCCGAGCTTAGTAAGCGAAAGTTCGATTAGCGCAAATAAACGCAAAATGACGAAATGTAACTTTTTTATATATGAATCAGCACGCTGAATATTATCGAGCAATGATGGCGAAAGATTCGCGATTTGATGGCGTTTTTTTTGCCGGCATCAAGAGCACGGGAATCTATTGTCGTCCAATTTGCCGAGTTAAAACACCGCGTGAGACCTCCTGCGTCTTTTTTAGTTCACCAGCGGCGGCTGAGGCTGCGGGATTTCGTCCTTGTTTGCGGTGCCGTCCTGAACTCGCTCCTTACGCTCTACAGCAAAATCTAGCACACGCAATTTGGCGCAAAATTGCGAGTGGTGCGCTGAACGATGGCAGCGTTGAACAATTGGCGCAGCAAGCGGGTTTGTCCTCGCGCCAGTTGCGTCGAGTGTTATTGCAGGAGTTTGGAGTCAGTCCTATCGAATTAGCGCAAACCCATCGGTTGCTTTTTGCGAAAAAATTAATTCAAGAGACTAATTTGGCAATGACAGAGGTGGCCTTTGCTGCCGGCTTTGGCAGCGTCAGACGTTTCAATGCTTTGTTTGAAAGTCAATATCAAATGACGCCAAGATCTATACGCCGTACTGCACCGCCAGCACAAGAAATAAGCTTACGGTTAGCCTATCGTCCACCTTATGCTTGGCTAGAGTTGTTACAGTATTTGCACGGTCGCGCCATGGTGGGGATTGAGGCAGTCGATTTCATGAGCTCGTCTTATTTGAGAACAGTGAAATTAGGTGACTCAATAGGATGGATTAGAGTAAGCCATCTGCCACAGAGCCAACAGCTGAGTTTAACGATTTCGGCTGGTTTGCATAAAGTCTTAATGCCTTTGATCGATCGAGTACGTAATCAATTTGATTTGGAGGCGAATCCAGCAATGATCACTGCGCATTTGATGAAAGATGAGGCCTTAGCTAAGCAATTGCAGCGCACGCCGGGCTTACGAGTACCTGGTGCATTCGATGGATT
Source organism: uncultured Oxalobacteraceae bacterium (assembly GCA_937996605.1). Taxonomy (GTDB): domain Bacteria; phylum Pseudomonadota; class Gammaproteobacteria; order Burkholderiales; family Burkholderiaceae_D; genus Undibacterium. Next base: position 8,785 of record CALKVB010000397.1, read on the forward strand.
CGAGCTGGCAATTCGCGCGATTCTGGGACAGCAAGTCAGCGTAGCAGGAGCGAGCACGGTAGCTAGTCGCTTGGTAAAGCAATTTGGTGAGCCAATCGACACAACTTATGCAAACCTGACACATCATTTCCCCTCTCCTGAGATTTTAGCTGCGGCGAGTATCGATCAAATCGCCGCATTGGGTATGCCGGGTAAGCGAGCCGCAACGATCAAGAGTTTTGCACAGTTTACTGTGGCTGGAGGCCTTTCGTTTTCAACGCAAGTACCTCTGGAAGAGTTAGTTCGGCAGCTAAAAACTTTACCTGGGATTGGTGAATGGACCGCCCAATACATAGCAATGCGAGCGCTGCGTTATCCGAATGCATTCCCTGCAGGAGATTTGGGATTGCAAAAGGCAGTTACGCCGGAAGGTGAACCTCGTTGTTCTGAAAAAGCGTTGTTGCAACGATCGCATGCTTGGGCACCATGGCGTTCCTATGCAGCCTTATTGTTATGGCAATCGCTCGTAAACCCCGAATAAAACTTCGCTTCAATGCATGAGGATAACAATGACACTGTCATATCAATTTTATTCCAGCCCACTTGGACGACTGAGCTTAGTGGCGAGTGAGCGCTATCTCTGTGGCGTTTTCTATGAGCAGCATAAACATCAAACGTTTGATATCAACTCGATACCGTGTAAACCAAATGAAGTGCTTGAACTAACCTGTCATCAGTTACAACAATACTTTTCAGGCCAGCGTAAAGTCTTTGAGTTGCCGCTACAAACTGAAGTTGGTACGGAATTTCAACGTCAAGTATGGCAGGCATTACTTCAAATTCCGTACGGTGAGACGAGGAGTTATGGTGCGCTTGCACAAAGTATAGGTAGGCCCAAGGCTGTACGAGCATTAGGTGCAGCCAATGGTCGTAATCCTTTGAGTATCATTGTACCTTGTCATCGGGTGATTGCTTCGAGTGGGCACTTGCATGGTTATGCAGGAGGATTGGCGCGTAAGCAAGAGTTGCTCGATCTTGAAAGAAAAATATCGAAAATGGTCTAAAACACCATGAATTTGCGGTAAATGTTGATTGAAAAGACATGATATTTCGGCTGCTGCAAATAATTTTGGTGCAATGCACAAAAAAAGCTTGACGCCTAAAAAATAGTCAGTAGAATAGATTTTGTTGCGGTGCACCAAAGGTAATTTTAGGATTCACTGCCAATTTGACTTAACTCTTTTTGAACACAATTCATTTACCGGAGCATTCCATGTACACAACACCAGAACAATTCCTCGCCGCTTCTAAAAACGGTTTTGAGGCTCAATTCGCCGCTTTGACAGCATTGAACAAAAAAGCGTTCGAAGGTTTCGAACAATTCGTATCTTTGAATGTTAACGCTGCTAAAGCAACTTTCGAAGAAAGCACAGCAGCTGCTCAACAGTTGGTGAGCGCAAAAGACGCACAAGAATTCTTCAACTTGACAGCAGCGCAAGCGAAACCAAATGCAGAAAAAGCATTGGCATATGGCCGTCATTTGGCAACAATCACTTCTGCAACTCAACAAGAATTCACTAAAGCAGTTGAAGCGCACATCGCTGAAACAAACGCTAAAGTGATCTCTTTGATCGACGAAGTGACAAAAAATGCACCAGCTGGTTCCGAGCAAGCGGTAACAGCTTTGAAAACAGTGGTTGGCAATATCAATGCTGGTTACGAGCAATTGTCCAAAACAACCAAGCAAGCTGTTGCAACTTTGGAAGAAAACCTCGCTAACGCGACTAAGCAATTCACACAAGCAGCAGAAAAAACAACTGCAAAGAAAAAATAATTTGGACTTTGTTCAAATGAATTTGTTCTAAGTAGTAGAAAAGCTCCCGTTCCCCCCGGGAGCTTTTTTTTGTCCAAAATTTGGTACTAGTAGGTTTAGCGCAAACAAATGCTGGCTTTTGCAGCACTGAATCGAAGTCTGGTGTAATCTATTGCATCCCATCCACTCACCTTTTCTCTATAGAGGAGTTTCACATGCAAGAAGTTAGATCGGAAGAGCGTCGTGTAGGGAAAGAGTGTCT
>CALKVB010000398.1 GCA_937996605.1 uncultured Oxalobacteraceae bacterium
ACAGGTCGACCAACTAGCCGATGCTTTTTATGATGCACGCGCCAAATTCGAACCTATGATGATGGCAACAGCGAATGGTGATAGCCGTTTCGATGACCAAATTGGCCTTAGTATTGCGCCGAAAAATCGCGCTCGACAATTTGCCTTGTATCACCAGATGCAAGCGAAATTGAAGAAAATCCCTCGCGACAAGCTCGGCACCAAAGAACAACTTAACTATGATCTATTAGCATTTGAACTCGATAGTGCACTCAATTTTGAGCACTTTCCAGAGTACTTACTGCCTATCAATCAAATGGACAACGTGCCAAGTACCGTCGCCAACTATGCCAGCGGTACCGGATCTCAACCTTTGCATACGGTTAAACAATATGGTGCGTATCTCAATCGTTTAAAGCAATTGAGCCCTTGGATAGATCAAGCCATTGCCAATATGCGCGAAGGTATCAAACAAGGTGTGGTGCATCCTAAGGCGATTACCATCGCGATGCTGCCGCAATTCAAACAATTGCATAGCGCCAAAGTAGAAGACAGTATTTTCTACTCACCCATTACCCGTATGCCCGCCGAATTTTCTAATGCTGATCAGAAAAAGCTAGCATTGGCTTACCACACGACGATTGCAAAACATCTCAATCCTGCGATGCAACGTTTAGTACAATTCTTAGAAAACGATTACTTGAAAGCGGGTCGTGATAGTACAGGCCTCAGCGCTTTGCCAAACGGCGCAAACTGGTACCAAGCCCGCATCAAAGATCACACCACAACTAACTTAACACCCGAAGAAATCCATGCTCTGGGCTTGAAAGAAGTGGCTCGCATACAGCAGCAATGGGATGTACTCGGCCCGCAACTCGGCTATTCAGGTCCGTCGAAGCAATTACCAATTTGGGTGGCTGCGCAAGACAAATTCAAACCGTTTAATAGCGATCAAGAAGTATTAGCCGCTTATCGCAAGATAGATGAAGCAGTTCGCGCTAAACTACCTTCGATGTTTAGCGTACTGCCGAAGGCACAACTTTCATTGCAATTGGAGCCTGAACTGAGTAAAGCAACTGCTTCAGATCACTACACTCCAGCGGCTGATGATGGCTCGCATCCGGGCGTATTCTGGGCCGTGGTTAACGATCCCAAAAAATACAGCCGCACTGGCATGGTGACATTGTTCTTACACGAAGGACAGCCTGGCCACCATCTACATGCCGCCTTATTGAAGGAAATGGATTTACCCAACTTCCGCAAGTTCAACACCGAAAACTTCAACAGTGCAGCTTACACCGAAGGTTGGGCGCTGTACTCTGAAACCTTGGGTCGCGAAATGGGGTTCTATGAAGACCCAGCCTACTTGTTTGGTCATCTCAACGACGAATTATTACGTGCAGTGCGCTTGGTCGTCGACACAGGCATGCATGCGAAAGGCTGGAACCGTGAACAAGCGATCCAATACATGATGGACAACTTAGGCTATAGCGAGGCACGCGCAAAGAATCAAGTTGAGCGTTATATGGTGATTCCAGGTCAAGCATTGGCATATAAAATTGGCGCCATGAAGATTTTGGAATTACGTGCGAAAGCGCAACAGCAGCTTGGCGCAAAATTTAATCTTGCGGATTTTCACACGGTCGTCGTCGGCGACGGCACTTTGCCGATGCCGATTTTAGAAGCGCAAGTGAATCGTTGGATTGCGGCTAACAAGTAATCGAAGACTAAGCAAAATTGAGATAGCTGGAACCTGCTATCAAATGCTTAGGTAGGTGCTTGCATGTACTGACGAAGCTTCTGTACAAGCATCAAAGCACAACATCGCCAACCTCTGCATTATGGCGTCTAGCAATAAAAAAACGCAGCTTGCAAATTCACCTGCAAGCTGCGCAACACCACTGGAATTCATTTTCAAGCAGCCTAGCTTCATAGAACCTAGGCTACCAGCGTTCAGGTTATGGTAAGACCATCGCTGTTGAACGCGGACCGCCAGGCATGTTCAAAGGCTGTCCTACGGATGTGCCACCCGTACTCAACTTGAAACGTCCTGCTTCCACTGTATGTAAATAATTGCTACAGACTTCATTGTGGCTTGGTGTGTACACTGCCGTGCCACTCGCTTTGGTCACATTTACCCATGCACCGGTGGCGTGATCAAGAAACCTCACATTACCAAAATACGCCGAGCGAGGTTTATTATCTAGGCACGAGCTGCCTTCGGTTGCCCAATCTTCTACGAAGCCATACGCTCCCGAATTTGTTTGCGGGCGCGGTAAGCGCATCGTGGCTAATTTTTGCCTTACATTGCTGCTCGTATCCGTAAAAAATACGGTGTAGTCTTGGGTAGCTGCAGGTGCATCAGCCACTTCCATTTCAAAGCGGTAAGTGACATTGGTTTTCGGTGTGAACGGCGTCTCACATTTAATGCCAGTCCCTTCGCCGCCGAAATTCGAACACTTCGACGTTCCCTTATCAATGACAACCGGACTTACACCATTCACATCCCACAGCGAGAACAATAACTGATGGCTCTGTATGCCGGTGTAACCGCCATTGATGCCTATCACTTCGTAATAAGTCGTCGGTTCCCAAGTAATCGGCGTCACCTCAGCACTGAATTTATCCCAGGCAGGGGTACTCCAAGACAAGTGGATAGAGTTAGCCCGAGTGGCGTGTGGGGTTGCACTTCCAAGAATAGTCGCTGATTTAACCGTACCGTCTTTTTGTTGTATGCTCACATCTAGACTTTGCGACGAAGCTGCCCCAGCCGTCCACCATGCCGAAACAAAACCATTGCTGTCGCTGACCTGCGAATCTGCGAACACCCATCCACTTTGCTCGCCCTGCTTGGGGATCCAAGCAACGTTACAGCCTGCGAGACCCTTCCCATTCAAGCTCACTTGCACTTGTATTTTCTGTGGCTGATGCGTGGTATTAGGTTCAGTATCGGATGGTTGATACAGCGTCTTCGAAAACACAGAACCAAAACGTGCAAACCCGGCATTTGGTGTGATGGCTGTAATCACTGCACCATTTTCACAGTCTTTCGTTTCTGGACGATTGATCACTGCGCTTGTTCCAGACCCTGAGTTACCCGACGTCGACGGCGTAACATTACTCCCACTTGTCGCGCTAGAACTTCCACCACCACAGGCCGCCAAGACGGCGCCCGCGAAAAGAATCGAAGCCATCATTGAAAAGTACTGTGCTGCGTTTTCTTGCTTTTGCATAAAGTCTCCTGTTTAGCGTCAATGAAGACAGCATAGGTGGAAACAAAAAAACGCAACAGCGATAAAAATTAGTGCGAATATCAAGAAAAATTTGATGCAGAGAATACGAAAAAAACTAGATCAATATCTTCAATCCAATACATACGATGGCAGGAGGTCAATCGACTATATTGTGCTCAGCCTGACCCAAGCATCATAGTAGTCTTGTGCATGCACCATGACAGACTGCAGATCATCGCCTGCGCGATATAGGTTAGATCCCAAACCAAAACCATTTGCACCGGCTTTCACATAAACTGCCATCGCATCAGGAGTGACACCGCCGACCGGCAAGCAAAGCACATCGGCTGGCAGCACAGAGCGCCATGCTTTTAATACGCTAGGCGGCACACTCTCAGAGGGAAAACATTTGATTGCATCTGCGCCAGCCTCGAGTGCCGCAAAAGCTTCTGTCAATGTAGCGACGCCAGGTGCGCAACACATTCCTAGTTGTTTCGCGGCAGCGATGACCTTGACATCACTATGCGGCATCACGATCAAACGTCCTCCGGCGGCATACACTTGTTCAACTTGTTCGAGGCTCATTACCGTTCCAGCGCCCAAACAACAGTCCGATGGCAAGGCCTCAACTAACAAACGAATACTTTCGATGGCATTCGGTGAATTCAAGGGCACTTCAATACAACGAAAGCCCTGTGCATACAAAGCACGCCCATACTCCACAACTTCATGGTTTTGAATGCCGCGTAAGATGGCGATCAAGGGCAATTGCTTTAGGGCTTGTTTCAAACTGAGCATAATTTTCTCTTTAATAATTTCCGCTTCAATAATTCTATTTGAGTAGATGATCTAGGAAGAGACTTCACAAACGCTTGTCTCCACTTGCAATAGAAGATCACTCAAAGAAACTCAAAAAAACACAAAAGCGCTCTTACCAACATAGCATGGTAAGAGCGCCCAGACAAGCAGCATACCAACGGTAAACTGCTCGCTTACATCTTAAAACTTATAGTTGTACTCAGCCGTTAAACGCGCTGCGCGTGGGCTTGTACGACTACCGCCCTGCAAATACGTTGGGCTGATATTACCACTGCCACTGTTCGAACCACTATTCTCGGAATTGATTGTTCGGCTATCAAACACATTGAACAAATCTATCTTCAAATTCAAGCCTTTCACCGCTGCTGGTTGATACGACAGATTCAAATCCAACTGCGTGGTCCATGGCAAACGACCTTGACTGCCGCGCGGTGAAAACGCCCCACCCTTAGCATCGCAGAAAAAGAAGTAGTTGCCTTCATAGTGACCTACGTCTTGACCTGCATACTCAGGTAATTGACCGAAACAGTTACGTGGACGGCCAGACGCCACTTGCAAGTTGGCACCCATCATTACCTCAGGCAACACTTGATAGAAGCCATAGGCTTTAATCACATGACGACGGTCACCAGACAAATCACCATTTGAACCTATCATCAATTCGCGATAATCAGAGCCTGCACTCAATGCCACGTCACCACCCGCTACACCAGAGTCAGTTTGACCTTCAGTGTTGCCATGGCTATGCGACCAGGTATAGTTGATCTTGCCGTACCAACCATCACGGAAAGGATGCTCCAAGAAGAAGTTCAACGCCGTGTAGATACGTTTTGCTTTAGGCAAACCGATATCGGCTGCAGTTAAATTAGCTTTCACTAATGGACTACCACTACCTGAGCCATGCGGGTCAAACCATACCGTATTGGCTTCACCCGTATTGATCACCATACACCATGATGGATACAAACTATTATCAGTACCACCGGTATCTTCTTCCAGGTTTGGATAACCATTACGTTTACCCCAAGCATAGATAGGACGTGGGTCGCAGGTATCATCGTAGGTTGTACGCAGAGTTCGATAGGTACCCATTACTCCAAAATTTAAGGTAGAGCTCAAGGCTTTTTCAAAACCGATCGACATTTCGTCTTGATAGAAAGGCTTGATATTTTCTGCAGCAACGGAACGCGCATCCGGCGAAGTATTGATATTCACAATCACATCGCTAATCGGATGCAAGCCTTGCGGTACGCCTGTCACTGGATCAACGCCAGTGTAAGTGTAATAGCGTGTCGTCGTTTTCAACTCGGAACCCATATTGCCGACCAAGTTGGTTGGCACCGGCATGAAGTAGCGGCCCGCATTACCAAACACTTTAAAACTACCATCACGATTGACATCCCACGTCGCACCCAGACGTGGTGCGATTTGACTGGTTTGAGAAATCACTAGCTGATGCTTGTTGTTGTAGTTGTGAAATTGCTCGTTACGCAAACCCAAGTCTAACAAAATATTGTCGGTGATCTGATAACGATCTTGAATGTATTGCGCAGATTGCGTTGTGGATGGTGCACCAGATTTGAAATAAGTACCTTCAGAAACATAGAAACCTTGGGTGCCGTATCCGCCACCTTGGGTTAAAGTCTCGTTCGCACCACTCGGTTTCCAAGTGCTTGGATTGTTATGATACAAATAGCTCCAACTGCGACCACCAGGACGCGTTGCGCCAACCAACGATGAAGCTTTGTTGTAATCGATACCGCCACGCAGAGAATGGGAGCCCACTTTGTATTCCAAATCAAGACGCAAGGTTTCTTGTTTGTCGCCACTATCTGGTCGGACTTGGTCACCAAACGGTTGCGGATTGCTGCTTGGATAAGTTACGCCAGGTACGCGTGAAGTCACGGAACTGCCAACTGAGCTGATCGATGGGTTGTATCCGAAAGGAATAACTTTAGGTGTGGTGTGCGATTTGCCGTACAAAGCTGTCACCGTCAAATCATCGCTTAGGTATCCCGTGTATTTGAAAATATCATCAGTACTACCGGGGCTGCTACCACCGCTCCCACCCCGAGTGTTACCAGCATTCCAAATTGTCGAGCCATTGCGCTTGTTGTTATCATGCTTGAAGGTCTCATAGCTGAAACCGTAGCTTGACGAGGTGTTACGTGACTCATCTAAGATATGCGTGTACTCAAAATGGTGGTCGTCAGTAAGGTTGTAATCCAATTTCACTAAGCCACGCGTGGTACGCGCCTGATTCACAGACCAGCCGCTGGCATTAAAAGCAGTATCCGAGCTTGCGGCCACACCTTCACTATCGCTACGTGTTTGCTCCAAGGCCGCGAACATAAACAATTTGTTTTTGATCAGCGGACCGCCCACATACAAACCAGCAGTTTTACTCGTAGATTGATTATCTTGCGCATAAAATTGCAACTTACCATCCGTTTTTGGATTGTCGCCTGTCTTTGGAAAGTAAGTATTCAACTGACGTGCAGCCAAACTCGCTGGTGCAATCGATACTTTGCCGCCCGCTTCCCAGTTATTCGCACCGCTCTTAGTCGTAATATTGACGACACCACCTGTTGAACGGCCAAACTCTGAGCTATAGCCACCAGACAAAATCTGCGCATTCGAAATCGCGCCAAATGGCAATTCTGAGGCGCCCACTTGCGTCAGAATATTGGTGACGGGGAAACCATTAATGTAGTACGCATTTTCAGAAACACTGGCGCCACCAAAACTTGAAACGTTGCCGTAGTAGCCTGATACGTTACGCACCGTTCCCGGAGCCAAAGCGATCACCGCTTGCACGTTTTGACTGATCGGTAATTTCGCCAATTCACGTGCTGTGAGCACCACACCGTTATTGGTATTAGAGACATCAATCCTATTTACTTTCGCTGCAACCGTCACCGTTTGCACACTGGCTTCAGTGACGAAGGAGGCTTCCACGCCCTGACCGATCAGCGTCTCTACTTCTAGGCTCTTTTCCAACGCACCATCGCGCATCAATTTCACTTGATAACGACCAGGCGGCATCGATGTCGCTTGATACTTACCTTTGGCATCGGGTGTGACCACGCGGCTAACACCGGTTGCTGTATTTTCGAGAATAACAGTAACCCCTTTATTAGCGGGCACTTGTCCAAAAATAGTACCGGTCGCATTCGATTGCGCAAATGCACTTGAGCCAGCACCGAGGCTCAATACCGCTGTGCCGAAAGCAATGGCAATTGCATGGGCAATCACTTTGTGTTTCATTTTCGTTGTTTTGTTTGGCATGATTTTCGTCAATTAGAGATGGCTTACACATTCAGCGCATCGTCAGGCAAATGCCGCGACCGCCGCTCTTTTTTCAATCCACTTACCTACCGCAAGTGTGATTTTTTTCTTGTTTCAATTTCCTCATTAAGATTCTTGTGAAATCATTAGTCCATCGATACGAAACAAGTTGGTAGAAAAAAGTCTAGTGATGCTGAGCTCATCACGCCAACGACATAAATTTAACTCTTCCTTGAGATTTCCTAAACGAAGCGATGCCCGTCTGTAGAGGTAAAAGCAGGGGCCCTCATATCACAGAGTGAAAATAGAGATACTAGGGTTACAGATTCCGGTGCAAGTCAATCCCGAGTTGACTCAATTCATTAAGCTTTACTTAAGGAGCGATCGAACTCAGCAAAAATTTCTCGGGGCAAGCCATAAAGAAAAACAACAATTGCACACCAAACACAACATATTTTGAAATCAGTGCGCGCTTTGCTTCAGTACGAAGTTGAAAAAACACCTAAGCTGAGACCAACATGATGACTAATCAAATAAAACTTAACGACTCCTTCAATCAAAATCAGTGTCGGTTTCTGAAAGCTGATTTATGCTGCGAAATAATGTATCCCAATCTACTATCTCTATTCTCGCAGGTTCAAAACAACATCATGTTCAGTCGCCGCCAATTTTTAACACTCACCGCCATCTCGCCTTTGGCACTACAAGTCCAAGCCAAACAAAAGAAGTCTGCTTTCCAATTCGACCCCGTAGAGAACCGCTTTCTGTTGAATCAGGAGCCATTTCAAATTCGTAGTGGAGAAATGCACCCTGCCCGTATCCCCAAGCCGTACTGGCGACATCGCATACAAATGGCAAAAGCCATGGGCATGAACACGATCGCTATCTACGTCATGTGGAACTACCACGAGCAGCAAGAAGGACAATTCGATTTCACGTCCGAGAATAGAGACATTGTTGAGTTCATGCGGCTATGCCAACAAGAGCAGTTGTATGTCATTTTACGACCAGGTCCGTATATTTGCGGCGAATGGGATCTTGGTGGCATTCCTGCTTACCTTTTAGCAGATTCAAACATCATCTTACGTGCCAACAGCAGCAAGGCCCCGCGCTATATGCAAGCAGTCGCACGTTACATTCAGCAACTCGCAAAATTAGTCCAACCACTAATGTTAGACCAAGGCGGACCGATCTTAATGCTGCAGATCGAAAATGAATTTGGCTCCTATAGCAATGACCTCGTATATCTCGAAGAACTACGCCAACTTTGGATAGCACAAGGTATAGACGGGCCTTTCTATACTGAAGACGGTTACGATCAACTGATGCAAAATAAGACCGTAATACGCGACGGGGCGATAGGTCTGAGTGGCGGCGAATCTACAGACATTATGAAAGCACGACAAACCTATCCCCATGTGCCAGTCATGAGTGGCGAACTCTATCCTGGGTGGCTGACGCATTGGGGTGATCCCATCATGCAAGGCAAAGATGTTGATATCAGCAAAGCGATTGAAGGATTGATGACTGCAGGTCAGTCATTCAATATCTATGTTATCCATGGTGGTAGTAATTTTGGACTTACCGCCGGCGCCAACACCGAGAAAGGCGAATACCAGCCTGATATTACCAGCTACGACTACGCGGCCCCCATCAATGAGCAAGGTCTCCCCACGAATGCGTATCATCGCTATCGCGCGATTATCTGCAAGGCGCTAGGCACCACACTCCCCGCGATACCTGCGCCGATCCGCACTCTCAAACAGCACCTGCATCGACCGCTAGTACCGCGCTACTTCACTTCGATCTGGGATCATCTACCACCGGCAAAAACCTATAGCGCGGTGCAAACCATGGAGGCGCTGGGTCAACAAGAAGGTTTGGTCCTGTACCAAACCAAGCTAGATGTGTCGCAAGGGAGCTTACAAATTGACGAGCTTCATGATTATGCAACGCTGCATTTGAACCAAACCTATTTCGCTGCAATCAGTCGCACCAAGCTAGCCAATGGTGCTTTTTCTGAGCTTAAGATGCATGCACATCGACAAGCAATTGAACTTACACAGGTTCACTTAGAAAACAAACCTGCAAACGACACCAGTTCAATCGAGCTTGCAATCTTAGTGGAAGGCATGGGGCGCATCAATTATGGCCGTGTTCCTGTGGACCGCAAGGGTATCGTATCCCCCGTCATCCTTAAATCACAAAACGCACAAGGCAGTAATCAACGAACACTCGAACAATGGAAAATCACTTCGTTGCCGCTCAATGAAGCCTACTTGAAAACCCTACATAAGACACCCCATCGTGGTCGCTGCGCCAATTTTTTCGAGCACAATATCGAACTTAAAGAGCTAGGCGACTGCTACATCGATATGCAACATTGGACTAAAGGCGTTGTCTGGGTCAACGGTCACAATCTTGGCCGCTACTGGAAATTAGGTCCGCAAACACGTTTATATTGCCCAGCAAATTTCTTCAAGCTAGGCCGTAATCAAATTCTTATTTTTGACCATCATCAAATCAAGGCCTCTCCCATCGCTTTGAAATTAAGCTTAGAAGACAATTGATCGAAAATCATGCATGCCTCAAATCTTTAACACGAACGCTCAACACCTGATTGGGGGCAGCAAACTCGTAAGCCGCACTTGAAATCGTTTTACAATGCATCAACACCAATTTCGTCCATTTTTTAACTCACCTAACCAGATGAACACAAACCGCCGTCAATTTCTTAAACGTCTCGCACAAGCAAGCAGCGCTAGTGCAGG
>CALKVB010000399.1 GCA_937996605.1 uncultured Oxalobacteraceae bacterium
CAAGGAGCGATTTAATTGCGACAACGCGATCACAGGGCATCCTAATTCTTTAGCCAAGCCCTTCATACTCCGAGAAATTTCTGAGATCTCTGTAGCTCGGTTTTCGCCGCCAGAGTTACCTGCCATCAGCTGCAAGTAATCGATAATAATCAAACCCAGTTTACCGCATTGACGCGACAAACGACGGGAGCGCGCACGCAACTCAATTGAACTTAAAGCCGGTGTTTCGTCGATGTAAAACTGAGCTTCATTCATCTTCTGAATGGCATGTGTCAAACGTGGCCAGTCTTCATCAATCAATCGCCCCGTACGCAAACGATGTTGATCGAGCTTACCCACCGAACCCAACATACGCATCGCCAACTGCGCGCCGCCCATCTCCATCGAAAACACTGCTACGGGCAAGCCGCTGTCAATCGCCACGTTTTCACCGATATTGATAGAGAACGCGGTCTTACCCATCGATGGACGACCAGCAACAATAATCAAGTCGCCAGGCTGCAAGCCAGAAGTCATGCGATCCAAATCGATAAAGCCAGTTGGTACACCCGTAATGTCACTCGTGTGGTCGCGATTATAAAGTTCATCAATACGCTCAACGACTTGTGTCAACAGAGGTTGAATAGCTTGGAAACCTTGAGCACCACGAGCGCCCTCCTCCGCAATCGCAAAGATCTTAGCCTCTGCATCGTCCAACATTTGCTTGACTTCTTTTCCTTGTGGATTCAAGGCCTGACCTGCAATCTCATCGGCTACCGTAATTAATTTACGGAGAATACCGCGATCACGTACAATTTCAGCATAGCGACGAATATTCGCTGCAGATGGCGTGTTCTGTGCAAGAGCATTCAAGTAACTTAAACCACCTGCATCGTCAGCTTTTCCCGATGCGCTGAGATAATCAAATACCGTGATCACGTCCGCAGGGCGAGATGAATTGATGAGTTTAACGATGGCTTGAAAGATCAAGCGATGATCAAAGCGATAAAAATCGTCTTCGCTAATGAAGTCAGCAATACGGTCCCAAGCGGCATTATCGAGCAACAATCCACCAAGAACTGATTGTTCAGCTTCGATAGAATGCGGTGGAACTCGGATGGAATCTAACTGAGGATCTGAAGATGGTTTCATGGTGCGCATTATACCTTTTTATTCATTCACGTTAGCAGAAGAAGTGTCGCAAACGGAACATCCATAACTATAGAACTTTAGAGTAGATACCGGATTCACAAGTTATTTTTATAACATCATGAGAGGCGTAAAAAAAGCCGGGAAGACCCGGCTTTTTTGTGGTTCTCTGGAGAACCTGTATTACGCTTGTTCGCCCAATACAGCAACAATAACGTCCACGACTACGTCTGTGTGCAATGCCACAGAAACAGAATGGTCGCCAGTTGTTTTCAAAGGACCAGTTGGCAAACGCACTTGCGCTTTTTCAACTGCAAAACCTTGTTTTGTCAACGCTTCAGCGATGTCGAAGTTTGTTACAGAACCAAACAAACGACCATCAACACCTGCTTTTTGAGAAATTTGAACTGTCAAACCGTTCAATTTTTCGCCTTGCGCTTGCGCTTCAGCCAATTTAGCTGCAGCTGCTTTTTCCAACTCAGCACGTTTCGCTTCGAATTCAGCGATCGCTGCTGCAGTTGCACGACGAGCGATACGTTGTGGGATCAAGAAGTTACGAGCGTAACCATCTTTAACACGAACTACGTCACCCAGATTGCCGAGATTAACGACTTTATCCATCAAAATAACTTGCATTTTTTTCTCCTAATTTCTGTCTGCGTTATTCGATGAATTACGCTGTGTGCAAATCAGTGTATGGCAACAACGCTAAGTAGCGTGCGCGCTTCACTGCTGTGTCAACTTGACGTTGATACAAAGCTTTAGTACCAGTCAAACGCGCAGGCATAATTTTGCCGTTTTCTTGGATGAAATCTTTCAATGTATCGATGTCTTTGTAGTCAACTGCAGCTACATGACCTGCTGAGAAGCGGCAGAATTTTTTACGCTTGAACAAAGGATTTTGTTGCTGACGCTTTTGTTTCAATTTGCTTTTATCAAATTTTTTACCGAATGCCATTTTTGGCTCCTAATCTAGTAAATTTGTTTCGTTTTCTGCGACCTCAAACTCAGTCACATGGAAAACGATACTTTTGCTGTTGCGGTTCTTACGTGCTAAGAATCCTGTAAAACACATTGGTATGCCTAGTGCAATTTCCAAGAATCTTTTTGAAATTTCACCTGCAGCAATCGCGGTTATCTCAAATTCAACTTGGCGCTGGCCGCCTGCTTGCTCTTGCTTAGAGTCATGTACCAATGTGGCTGTCGCGATAGGTATTCCCGCTGGGGTATAACGCAACACCGATTTCTCTACCATCGTGGCAACGACTTTAAGTTGATTCACAAGCTCTTGAATACATTTACAGTTCTTACACGCTCTTAGTCAAAATAAATTAAGCTGCAGGCGCTTCAACGCGTTGTGCCTTAGCAGAATCTTCTTTCTGCACAGACTTCATCATTGGAGAAGGAGCTGTTTCCGCTTTTTTCATTTTCACTGTGAGGTGACGCAAAACGGCATCATTAAATTTGAATGCTGTTTCCAACTCTAGCAAAGTTTCAGCGTCGCACTCAATGTTCATGCAAACATAATGAGCTTTAGCCAATTTTTGAATCATGTAAGCCAATTGACGACGGCCCCAATCTTCAACGCGGTGCACTTGGCCACCACGTGTTGTTACAGTAGCTTTGTAACGTTCGATCATTGCAGGCACTTGCTCGCTTTGATCGGGATGTACGATAAATACGATTTCATAATGACGCATAATTTCTCCTTATGGACAAAAAATATAGCCTGCCTCGGCGTCAAGACGAGTGCAGGAAGAGGACAGCCCGCGATGATAACTGGTTTTCACAACTTAATCAATCACTTAAGGTAATTTCCAATGGAAGCACCTTACAAGCTCACCAAAAAGTGATTTGATCTTGAAACAAATGCGACAAATATAAGAAAAAAGCTGTTGTTTACTTGCATTTATGCATGCACTGTATAAAAATACAGTCTGCTTATATATACAGCCTATTTAAAAAAGGCCACAACATCATGCTCAAGCTCACCGCTCGCCAAGAACAAATCTTAACCCTGATCAAAGATGCAATCCAAAACACCGGATTCCCCCCGACTCGCGCTGAAATCGCCAACGAACTGGGATTCCGCTCGACCAATGCCGCAGAAGAACATTTGCAGGCTCTAGCACGCAAAGGTGTGATCGAAATTTCTGCAGGAACATCCCGTGGCATTCGACTCTTAGACTCCGAACTATCCAACCATATGCCCAGTATGCAAATGGCCTTGCCTCATCCTGCGCTCATGCAATTGAGCTTACCTTTAGTCGGAAGAGTTGCTGCTGGTTCACCTATCTTGGCGACTGAGCATGTAGAAGCCACTTACAATGTAGACCCATCCTTATTTTCGGCCAAGCCAGATTTTCTATTAAAGGTGCGAGGCCTTTCCATGCGTGATATCGGCATCATGGATGGCGATTTGCTGGCAGTGAAAAAGACGGATAGCGCCCGTAATGGCCAAATCGTAGTAGCCCGCATCGGCGAAGAGGTTACGGTAAAACGCTACATGAAGACTTCGCAAGGAATTGAATTACTTCCTGAAAATCCCGATTTCTCACCGATCATCGTTGACGAGAACGAAACAGAATTCGCCTTAGAAGGTCTCGCGGTTGGTCTATTGCGAAGCTGGTAATCAATGATGATCAAATCCAGAAAAAACAAAAAAGAAGCCCGAATTCATCGGGCTTTTTTTTGATCTTGAGGTTAGACATCGAGATCGAGACAGATATCGAGCAATGCTGCGAAGGCTCTACCTCCAAAACCTTCGCAGACTCACCCCACTCATTTTAGTGCTTAATTGTTGAGGTGTCGGTCGCTGCTTCTGCCTTCGCAACGGCTGGCACTGCCATTTCCTCTTCGGTCAATGCAACAGGCTGACGCTCCAAAGCAATTTCCAGAACTTTGTCGATCCAACGCACTGGGATAATTTCCAGTTTGTTCTTCACGTTATCAGGAATGTCTGCTAAATCTTTTGCATTTTCTTCTGGGATTAACACAGTCTTGATACCACCACGATGAGCTGCCAATAGCTTCTCTTTCAAACCACCAATCGGCAATACCTCTCCTCGCAGAGTAATCTCTCCGGTCATAGCGACATCAGCACGCACTGGGATTCCAGTGAAAATAGAAACCAGAGCAGTCGTCATCGCAATACCAGCAGATGGCCCATCTTTTGGTGTTGCACCTTCAGGCACGTGAATATGCACATCGGTTTTCTCGAAGACATCTGCCTTAATACCCAAACGCGCGGCACGACTACGAACAACAGTACGCGCTGCCTCAATCGATTCCTTCATCACGTCGCCGAGCGTGCCTGTGCGTATCGTGCCGCCTTTACCTGGCATGGACACCGCTTCGATGGTCAACAAATCACCACCGACCTCTGTCCAAGCTAAACCAACAACTTGACCGACTTGATTCTCTTTAGTCGCAACGCCAAAATCGTAACGGCGCACGCCCAAATACTTATCGAGATTTTTCGCCGTAATCGTGGCTTTCTTTTCGTTCTTTTTCAAGAGCAGCATCTTAACGACCTTACGGCAGATCTTAGAAACCTCTCGCTCTAAAGAACGCACACCCGCTTCACGTGTGTAATAACGGATGATGTCACGGATCGCAGATTCAGAGACATTGATCTCATCTTCCTTCAAACCATTATTTTTGATTTGCTTAGGTAACAAATAGCGTTGTGCGATACTCGCTTTTTCATCCTCTGTGTAACCAGAGAGACGAATCACTTCCATACGATCCAACAATGGTGCGGGAATATTGTAAGAGTTAGATGTAGCGACGAACATCACATCAGACAAATCGAAGTCGACTTCGATATAGTGATCTGAGAAAGTGTGATTTTGTTCTGGGTCTAACACCTCAAGCAAAGCGGAAGATGGGTCGCCACGGAAGTCTGCTCCCATCTTATCGACTTCATCCAGCAAAAACAGTGGATTACGAACCCCAACCTTGGACAAACTCTGTAAGATTTTACCTGGCATAGAGCCGATATAGGTACGGCGATGACCACGAATTTCTGCTTCATCGCGCACACCACCTAAAGCCATCCGCACGAACTTACGATTTGTCGCTTTCGCGATCGACTGCCCCAAGGAAGTCTTACCTACACCTGGAGGACCAACCAAGCACAAGATAGGCGCTTTCAACTTGTCAACACGTTGCTGTACCGCCAAATATTCAAGAATGCGTTCTTTGACTTTATCAAGTCCATAGTGATCATCACTCAAGACTTTCTCAGCATTAGTCAAATCATTATTCACCTTAGATTTTTTCTTCCAAGGTAAATTCACAATCGTATCGATGTAATTACGAACCACAGTTGCTTCCGCAGACATCGGCGACATCATTTTGAGTTTCTTCAACTCATTCATCGCTTTATCACGCGCCTCTTTTGGCATCTTGGCTGCTGTAATTTTCTTTTCGAGCTCATCAATATCCGCACCCTCTTCGCCCTCACCGAGTTCTTTCTGAATCGCCTTAACTTGCTCATTCAGGTAATACTCACGTTGCGACTTCTCCATCTGACGCTTAACGCGGCCTCGGATCCGTTTTTCTACTTGCAAAATATCGAGTTCGCCTTCGAGTTGGCCAAGCAAATGCTCGAGACGCTTTGCGACACTGAAGATCTCCAAGATGACCTGTTTTTGCTCCAACTTCAGAGGTAAATGTGCGGCGATCGTATCAGCCAAACGTCCCGCATCATCGATACCAGACAATGAAGCCAAAATTTCAGGTGGAATCTTTTTGTTCAGCTTCACGTATTGATCAAACTGCTGAACGATCGCACGACGCATCGCTTCAACTTCAGAATCATCCCCTTCCTCTGGGGCGATAGGGCTCAAGTCGGCCACAAAATGGGATTCGCCATCTTGTATCTTGTGAATACGAGCGCGCTGCGCCCCCTCTACGAGCACTTTAACCGTGCCATCAGGCAGTTTTAACATCTGCAGAATATTGGCAATACATCCAATTTCGTAAATGTCTTCAGCCGATGGCTCATCTTTCGCCGCTGCTTTTTGCGCTGCCAGCATGATGCACTTACCTTGCTCCATTGCAGCTTCGAGGGCTTTAATAGACTTAGGACGACCGACAAACAAGGGTATTACCATATGTGGAAACACCACTACATCGCGCAATGGCAATAATGGTAATTCTGTACGTTCTTTAATAATGGAAGTTGTCATGGCGCACCTTTTAAAAAATTTCAGTTAATAGATTGGCGCACTAGGCTAAAACTCAAGCCCGTCATCCGAAAAAAAACAATAAAAAAAGCTACTCAGAGTGGTCTCCGGGTAGCTTTCCGATTGAAGCCGATTTCTATTGTTTGATTTAATTGTACCGCTAATTTTACGATTGCACAGGCAAATGCGTTAGGTACAACAAAAAAGTGGGTTTTCGTCAATTTTTGATCAAAATTCCACACTTTTCATCGTTATATGTCCATTTTTAAGCGCCCGCCACTTTCGGTTGCTCGTTATAGATCAACAAAGGTTTCGCGCCATTTGTTATCGTATTCTCATCGATAACAACTTTAGCTACGTTTTTCTCGCTTGGTAGTTCGTACATCACATCAAGCAATGCATGTTCAAGGATGCTGCGCAAACCACGCGCACCAGTCTTACGTGCGATCGCCTTCTTCGCAATTGCTTGCAGTGCTGATGGGCGAATTTCGAGTTCAGTGCCTTCCATATCAAGCAATTTCGAATACTGCTTGATCAGCGCATTTTTCGGCTCAACCAAAATTTGAATCAAAGCAGCCTCATCCAACTCATTCAGGGTTGCAATGACTGGCAAACGCCCCACCAACTCAGGGATAATGCCGAACTTAATCAAATCTTGTGGCTCTGCGTCGAGCATTACTTGACTCGCTGTTTTTTCAGTTTGGCTCTTCACACTCGCCGAAAAACCGATACCGCTCTTCTCTGAGCGATCAGAGATAATCTTCGCCAAGCCATCAAACGCGCCACCACAAATAAACATGATGTTGGTCGTATCAATTTGAATGAAGTCTTGATTTGGATGCTTACGACCACCTTGTGGCGGTACCGAGGCCATCGTGCCTTCTATCAGTTTCAGTAAAGCCTGTTGTACACCCTCGCCAGATACGTCGCGTGTAATCGATGGATTCTCAGCCTTACGAGAAATTTTATCGATTTCGTCAATATACACAATGCCCTTTTGCGCGCGCTCAACTTCGTAGTTACAGTTCTGCAGTAATTTCTGAATGATGTTCTCAACGTCTTCACCAACATAACCAGCTTCAGTCAAGGTGGTCGCATCGGCGATGACAAACGGAACATTCAACATACGAGCCAAGGTCTGCGCCAGAAGTGTTTTGCCAGAACCAGTTGGGCCAACTAGCAAAATATTACTCTTCGCAAGTTCAATATCATCCTTCTTACCTAGGTGTTTCAATCGCTTGTAATGATTGTAAACAGCGACGGCAAGAATGCGTTTTGCTTTTTCCTGACCGATCACGTATTGATCAAGTAACTCAGTAATCTCCACTGGAGTTGGAAGATCGGTCTTTGAAGATGTGATTGGTTCGAGAGCATTAATCTCATCGCGAATGATGTCATTACAGAGATCAATACATTCATCGCAAATAAAGACAGATGGACCAGCGATCAGTTTCTTCACTTCGTGTTGGCTTTTACCGCAAAAAGAGCAATAAAGTAATTTTTCGCCAGAGGAGCTTTTCTTTTCAGACATAGAACTAATTCTTTGATAAACGAAGTATTTGACGACCGTTATATTACTGCAAAAACCAAGATGCTTGCGGAGTAGTCTGCACTATTTCAGGGGTTTTGTGAGTGAATTTGAAATATAGACGTCAAAGTGAGGCATAAAAAAACGCCCGCATCAACAAGGATGCGGGCGTCTATGATTTTATTCAATCTTAACTACGATGAGTCAGGACTTGATCAATCAAACCATACTGTGCAGCTGCTTCCGCTGACATAAAGTTATCTCGATCTGTGTCTTTAGCGATTTGATCAATAGATTGACCGGTTTTTTCAGCCAAAATACCATTCAGGCGTTCACGCAAATACAAAATTTCACGCGCTTGAATTTCGATATCCGAGGCTTGGCCTTGTGCACCACCTAAAGGCTGGTGAATCATAATACGTGAGTTAGGCAAAGAAAAGCGCTTGCCTTTAGCACCAGCAGCCAACAAAAAAGCACCCATCGACGCAGCAAGACCTGTGCATAGCGTCGACACATCAGGTTTAATGAATTGCATGGTGTCGAAAATCGCCATACCAGCAGACACTGAACCACCTGGAGAGTTGATGTAAAGTGAAATATCCTTCTCCGGATTTTCACTCTCCAAAAACAACAATTGTGCCACGATTAAGTTTGCAGCTTGATCCGTTACAGGACCAACCAAAAAGATTACACGTTCTTTGAGCAAACGGGAGTAAATATCATAGGCGCGTTCACCACGCCCACTTTGCTCTACCACCATCGGCACCATGCCTAGCATATTTGTATCTAACGCTGAATTATGGATGATGCCTGTCATAGAATATCCTTATTGTGCTTGAGTGTTACCCATCAGTTCGTCGAATGGCAAAACAGTCTCAGTGACTTTTGCCTTACCTAAGACATAGTTAACGACGTTTTCTTCTAAAACAAGGGCCTCTACTTCTGCCAAACGATTACGATCGCTGTAGTAGTATTTCACAACTTGTTGTGGATCTTCGTAGCTTTGCGCGAAGTCTTCAACTTGGGCTTTCACTTGTTCAGGTGTTGCCTGCAAGTTATTCGCCTTCACTAATTCTGCCAGGATCAAACCCAAGCGTACACGACGTTCAGCTTGTGCTGTGAACAATTCGGTTGGGAATGGAACATCTTTCACATTCATGCCGCGTTGTGCCATATCTTGACGAGTCATTTCAGCCAAGCGTTGCGCATCTTGTTCGATCAATGCGTTTGGCGCATCAAACTCAACTGCTTTCACCAAAGCATCCATTACGCTGTCTTTAGTTTTTGCTTTGACACGGCCTTTAACTTCGCGCTCTAGGTTTTCTTTGATATCGTTGCGCATCTTGCTGATGTCGCCATCTTCAACGCCCAACATTTTCGCAAATTCCGCATCAACTTCTGGCAAATGCGCCCACTCAATCTTCGTCACGGTCACTGTGAACTCTGCGGTTTTACCAGCTACATCTTTGCTGTGATAGTCTTCTGGGAATGCCAATGGGAACACTTTAGACTCGCCCACTTTTAGACCCAAAGTTGCCGCTTCAAACTCTGGCAACATGCGCCCCTCGCCCAAAACAAATGCAAAACCTTCAGCTTTACCACCAGCGAACTCAACGCCATCGATAGTACCGACGAAATCTACAGTTGCACGATCACCTTTTTGAGCGGATTGATCTGCACCGCCGTCACCATGCGCGCCTTGTTCACCTTTGACGTGGAAATGCACACGTTGCTTACGCAAAATATCGATCGTTTTTTCGATCTCTGCATCAGTCACATCAGTTTTAACTTGAACAACTTCAACGCCAGACAAGTCACCAACTGTCAACTCTGGATACACTTCAAAAGTAGCATCAAAAGTCAGGTAATTATCAGAGTAACTTTTCTTTGGCTCGATACGTGGATAGCCAGCTACGCGCAAATTGTTTTCTTGCACGGCTTGACTAAAAGCGATCCCCACCTTTTCGTTCAGAACTTCGTTCTCAACTTGATAGCCATATTGTGCCGCGACCATTTTCATCGGCACTTTACCTGGACGAAAACCAGGTGCTTTCGCTGTACGTGCACGTACTTTCAAACGTTTTTCGATTTCCGGCTGCATATCAGCGATCGGAAATGAAATCGTAATACGGCGTTCTAATTTTTCTAAAGTTTCGACTGCAGTTGCCATGAAAATCGTCCAAATAAAATAATCTGTGGTGCGAGGAGGGGGACTCGAACCCCCACACCATTGCTGGCGTCAGGACCTAAACCTGGTGCGTC
>CALKVB010000400.1 GCA_937996605.1 uncultured Oxalobacteraceae bacterium
TCTTCCGATCTTGAGTTCGTCAGCGCGGGCTTGGGCTTTTTCAAAGTCCAAATCGCCGCTGTAAATGGCGCGACCGCAGATCACGCCTTCCACGCCCTCGTCTTCCACGGCGCACAACTGTTCGATGTCGGCCATGTTGGACAAACCGCCAGAAGCGATGATGGGAATCGACACGGCTTGTGCCAGCTTGACGGTGGCTTCGATGTTGATGCCGCTGAGCATGCCGTCGCGGCCAATGTCGGTGTAGATGATGGATTCCACACCATAGTCTTCAAACTTCTTGCCAAGGTCGGCCACGTCGTGGCCTGTGAGCTTGCTCCAACCGTCGGTCGCCACTTTGCCGTCTTTGGCATCGAGGCCAACGATGATGTGGCCGCCAAAGGCGCTGCACGCGTCACGCAAGAAGCCAGGGTTCTTCACGGCGGCTGTGCCGATGATGACGTAGCGCAAGCCAGCGTCGATGTATTTTTCAATCGTGTCGAGGTCGCGAATGCCGCCACCCAATTGCACTGGCACTTCTTCGGTATCGGTCTCTTCGGCATATTCACGCACCGTTTTGATGATGGCTTTAATCGCTGCTTCATTTTTAGGTTTGCCAGCAAAGGCACCGTTCAAATCGACCAGATGCAAACGACGTGCGCCTTGCTCTAACCAATGACGTGCCATGTCGGCAGGTTCTTCAGAAAATACAGTGGCTTGATCCATATCGCCTTGTTTGAGGCGTACGCAGTGACCGTCTTTCAGGTCGATAGCAGGAATGAGCAGCATAATAAATGATTGTGATAATTAAAAATAAGAACTCAAGAAGCAAATACCAACACTGTTTTCGTGACCCAAACGCGTGTAGCCCTTTCGTGCCACCCCAAAACGATAGACTAAACCGTTTAGGGTTTCCAGTGTACAAAATTTTTATACAGTTGCAATCCTGCACCTGCACTTTTCTCAGGGTGGAATTGCGTAGCAAAAATATTATCGCGGGCAACGGCTGAGGCAAACACTTGACCGTAGTCTGTGGTGCCGACAACATGGTCCGCTTGCTCTGCTTGCACGTAATAGCTATGGACGAAGTAAAAATAGGCTTGATCGGGAATATCGGCCCATAAGGCATGATCCCGACTTTGGCTGACGCGATTCCAACCCATTTGCGGGACTTTGAAACGAGAGCCATCTTCTTGCAGACGACCAGTCAGATCGAAACGAACCACTTTACCTGGCATCAAGCCAAGGCAAGGTGTATCGCCTTCAGCGCTTATATCGAACAGCATCTGCTCGCCGACACACACGCCAAACAAGGGTTTATTACGCGCGGCATCAAGCACAGCCTCTTTCAAGCCAGAATCGTTCAAACAGCCCATGCAATCAGGCATCGCTCCTTGACCTGGCAACACTAGGCGGTCAGCACTGCGAATATCCGCGATTTCACCTGAGATTAAGACTTGCGCTTCAGGCGCGACAGCACGCAGGGCCTGTGCGACTGAACGCACGTTCCCCATGCCGTAGTCCACGACAACAATTTTATTCATGATATTGAGAAGTAGGCATAATCAAGTAACAGCGGCAGCGTTCACTGCCGAGAATGATTCTTATAAGCTACCCTTAGTTGATGGAATAGTACCGAGTGCACGCTCATCTAGCTCTGTGGCCATACGCAAGGCACGACCGAAAGCTTTGAAAATCGTTTCACATTGATGATGCGCGTTCTCGCCGCGCAAATTATCGATATGCAAACTGACCAAGGCGTGGTTCACAAATCCTTGGAAAAATTCATGGGTAAGATCAACATCAAAACTGCCTATCATCGCACGTTTGAAATCCACGAAATACTCCAGCCCTGGGCGACCGGAAAAATCGATCACTACGCGCGACAATGCTTCGTCGAGCGGCACATAGGCATGACCGTAACGACGTATACCTTTTTTATCACCGATCGCTTGCGCAAAGGCTTGGCCTAAAGTGATGCCAACGTCTTCCACTGTATGATGCGCATCGATATGCAAATCACCGTGAGCTTCAATATCCAAATCGATCAAACCATGGCGCGCGATTTGATCCAACATATGATCAAGGAATGGCACGCCAGTATTGAGTTTTTGTTGACCAGTGCCATCGAGGTTGATGGCAACACGGATTTGGGTTTCGTTGGTATTACGAGTGACTTGCGCTTTGCGTTGAGCGGACATGATTGTCAAAAAAAGCTATTTAGATGCTGGTTTAAAAAACAAAAGAATAACTGCGGAACAAATGAAGACGCATCAAACGTGATTGCCAAGTCCTTATCCAAGGATCTGCTGCAAGGCTTCCAAGAGTACCGCATTTTCTTCTGCAGTGCTGACGGTGATTCGTAAACAGCCGTGCAGAAGTTCGTGCATTTTACCCACATTTTTCACCAAAATTTTTTGTTCGACCAATTTTGTGAAAACTTGATCGGCAAATGAAGGGCTTTGACCAGCATTTCCCTCTGGATTCGTGAATTTCACAAGTAAAAAATTGGCGGAGGATGGGTAGACTGACACACCTCGCAATGCAGCAAGTTGAATAGACAACTGCTGCCGTTGCGACCGTAAATCAGCCGCTTGCTGCTCAAATACCTCGGCATGTTCCAACAAACACAACACCGCTGCTTCAGTTAACACGTTCACATTATACGGTGGGCGCACTTTTTCAAACTCTTGTAACAACTCTGCCGCCGCCGACATATATCCCAATCGCACACCAGCCAAACCTAGTTTGGAAACGGTACGCATGACTACCAAATTCGTAAACTTAGGCAAACGCGACATGAAGCTGCGTTGAGCAAATGGTTGGTAAGCTTCATCAACCACCACTACGCCGCTATCGCCAACCGCCCGAATAATTTCCTCCATCTGAACATCATCATACAAAGTACCGGTTGGATTATTGGGGTAGGCCAAATACGTGATCGCGGGCTGATGTTCGCGAATTGCCGCCAACATCGCAGGAGTATCTAGGCTCAGATCTGCCTTCAACGGCACACCAATAAACTCCAAACCAGACAACTTGGCCGACATCGCATACATCACAAAGCCAGGAACAGGAGCAAGTACTTTCGCGCCTGGTCGTGCACATGCTGCACTAAGAATCGCAATCAATTCATCCGAGCCATTACCCAACACGAGATCGTATCCAGTAGGTACGCCAAAATGTTGGCTCAGTGCCGTTTTAAGACTTGTGTAGCTTGGCACTGGGTAGCGATTTAAATCGACTTGCGCCATACGATGCGCCAACTTCTGTTGAATCTCTTGAGGTAGGCGATATGGGTTCTCCATCGCATCGAGTTTCAAATAGCCAGAAGCATCAGGCACATGATAAGCAGACAGCGCCTGAACATCATCACGAATAATTCTTTTAATAAGCGTTTGCACAGTTGAATTTGTTGAGGCCATTTGTATTCTATGTTTTCTTAATTAAGCAAAGGAGCTGCATAAAGGACACCCATCACCGAATCATCTAACACCTATCGTCCAACATCAATCACTAAGCGCCACCGCAAGTTTTTTCGCACGCACTGATCTAGTTTTCAGTGCGGTTGTCTTGGGTGCAGCCTTAGTTGCAGCCTTGGATGTAGGCTTTTTTGTAGCAGTAGATTTCTTGCGAGTGGATGTAGTCTTGGAGACAGGCTTAGTGCGCACTGGCTCTGTCGGTTGATTATTCAGAGTCTGTAACTCCGCCTCAGCCGATTGCAAACGCGCGTCGATAATCGCGCAATAATCTGGATTTAATTCAAAACCGACGAATTGCCTGCCACAGCGTCGTGCTGCGACTGCAGTGGTGCCACTTCCCATGAATGGATCGAGCACCACACCGCCCTCAGGGCAGGATGCCATCACCATACGTTCGATGATTTCGAGTGGCTTTTGTGTGGGATGTTCAACCCGTTCAGGGTCTTCTTTATGAATGCGCGATACGCTCCATAAATCTTTTGGGTTGTAACCAAGTTCCAACCATTTCGCGCCAACAAATATGGAACGCGAACGCGCCTTTTTCGTTTCTGCATCATACGGAATACGCACTGAATCGAGATCAAAATAGTAGCTCTTCGATTTCACGAACAAACCGATAGTGTCATGCACTGAAGTGAAGCTACGCGTACTACCGCCCATCGACGGTACTCGTCTGTCCCAAATAATCTCGTTGATCATCGTCATGCGTTGTTTCAGCATAACGAAAATTTCTGGCGAATAACGCCAAGTCAAAAAGATATACAAAGAACCTGTGGGTTTGAGTTTCGGCAAGGCCGCATCTATCCAGCGCTCGGTCCATGCTAGGTACTCAGCAGCTTCTTGCTTATCTGAGTCATTACCATAATCTTTGCCCAAACCATATGGTGGATCAGTCAAAATCAAATCAATACTGCCATCGGGTATGCGCTGCAAGCCCGTGATGGCATCTTCGTTAAAGATTTGATTAATAAAACTACTCATGCTTTTGATCAGCGTTAAATGATGCTACAGCAAAACGATCGATGGTAGAGCACCCCATCACTTCAAACGTAATTCCGCACTACGTGCATGCGCTGGCAAGCCTTCACCATAGGCGAGTTCCGCAGCGATTTTCCCTAGCGTCTGCGCGCCTTGCTCACTCACTTGTATCATCGACGAACGTTTTTGGAAATCATACACACCGAGCGGCGAAGAGAAACGCGCGGTACGAGAAGTCGGCAAGACATGATTCGGTCCCGCACAATAGTCACCAAGCGATTCGGAAGAAAAACGACCAAGGAACATCGCTCCTGCATGACGAATTTGATCCGCCCATTGTTGTGGATTTTCGGCTGAAATTTCCAAGTGTTCCGCGGCAATATCATTGGCGATATCGCAGGCTTCTTGCATATCACGCACTTGAATCAAGGCACCGCGATCACGCAAAGAAGTGCGAATAATTTCAGCACGTGGCATGCTCGCGATCAATTTATCGATACTGGCATGCACTTGATCCAAATACGCTGCGTCTGGGCATAACAGAATTGATTGCGCCAATTCATCGTGCTCCGCTTGCGAGAACAAGTCCATCGCAACCCAATCAGGGTCGGTCGTACCATCGCATAACACCAAAATTTCTGATGGACCAGCAATCATATCGATACCAACAGTGCCAAAAACACGACGTTTCGCATTGGCGACATAAGCATTACCAGGGCCAACAATTTTGTCGACTTGTGGAATACTTTCCGTGCCATAGGCAAGAGCACCAACTGCTTGCGCGCCCCCAATGGTGAATACACGATCAACTCCAGCGATTGCCGCTGCGGCCAATACCAAAGGATTGCGCACACCATCTGGCGTTGGCACCACCATGATAATCTCTTGTACGCCAGCGACTTTAGCAGGGATCGCATTCATCAATACGGAAGAAGGATAAGCGGCCTTCCCACCTGGGACATAAATACCAACGCGATCTAAGGGTGTGACTTTTTGTCCGAGTACCGTGCCATCTGCTTCCGTGTAACTAAAGCCAGCGGAACCACATTCACGCTTTTGCACTTCGTGGTAAGCACGAACACGCGCCGCTGCAGCTTCTAAGGCTTGACGACGCTCTGCCGGCAATGACGCCAATGCCGCTTGCATTTCCGATGGAGAAATTTCTAAGGCGCTGACGCCATCAATACTTAAGCGATCGAATTTTTGTGTGTATTCCAAGACCGCTGCGTCACCACGTGTTTTCACTGCTTGCAAAATCTGTTGCACGCTCTGGTCGATCGCGGCATCTTCACTCGCTTCAAACGCCAGCAACTGACGCAAGGTTTGTGCGAAACTAGGAGCGCTAGAGTTTAAGCGTGTAATCTGGGTTGCGAAGCTCATGCCTTACCCTCCGATGCGCGCTCGAATGCCTCCAAGATAGGCTGCAAGCGTTCACGCTTCAATTTCAGAGCTGCCTGATTCACGACCAAACGTGATGAGATATCCATAATCTCTTCGACTTCGACTAAGTTATTGGCGCGCAAAGTATTGCCCGTACTGACCAAGTCAACAATAACATCGGACAAGCCAACTAAAGGTGCCAATTCCATGGAACCGTACAGTTTGATCAAATCAATATGTACGCCTTTGCTCGCAAAATGTTGGCGCGCTGTTTCAGTGTATTTGGTCGCGACGCGCAAACGCGCACCTTGACGCACTGCTGTGGCGTAGTCAAAACCGACGGAAACGGCCACCGACATACGACATTTCGCAATACCGAGATCGATAGGTTGATAGAGGCCTGCCCCACCATGTTCGAACAAAACATCTTTACCCGCCACACCAAAATCTGCCGCGCCATATTGCACATAAGTCGGCACGTCCGAAGCGCGCACGATGATCACTCGCACATCGGGATCATCCGTGGCCAAAATCAATTTACGTGATTTTTCCGGATCTTCAGTGACGCGAATGCCCGCTGCTTCCAACAATGGCAAGGTTTCTTCAAAAATGCGCCCTTTGGAAAGGGCTAATGTCAGTTGCTGAGAACTCATATCGATCTTTTTGCTCTTCCATTTTACTAATTTTAAGATGCTCCTAAGAATTCAATCATAGTGGTGGAATGCTAGGCGCTTCCCGCAACAATACGTCAGTATTGTGAGGACAAGCAACAAGGCAATGCACCCTAAAACTGAGTTTGTAGGGGTTTCTTATTTAACGCGTTGAATTTGCGCACCGACTGTGGATAACTTCACTTCCATACGATCATAGCCACGATCGAGGTGATAAATACGGTCGATCAAAGTTTCGCCTTGTGCAGCTAAAGCCGCAATCACCAATGAAGCAGACGCACGCAAGTCAGTCGCCATCACAGGCGCACCAACAAGTTTTTCCACGCCATTCACAATCGCTGTATGTCCGTCAATTTCAATATGCGCACCAAGACGATTCATCTCTTGCACGTGCATAAAACGATTTTCGAAAATAGTTTCGGTTACGCGTGCAGTGCCATTCGCGATGCAGTCCAAGGCCATAAATTGCGCTTGCATATCCGTTGGAAAACCAGGGTATTCCGTGGTACGAAAACTCACCGCTTTTGGACGCCCGCTCATTTGCGCACGGATCCAATCAGGACCTGTGGTGATAATCACACCAGCTTCGCGCAATTTATCCAGAGCCACATCCAAAATGTCGCTGCGTGTATTTCTAACCGTGATATCGCCACCAGTTGCAGTAACTGCGCACAAGAATGTCGCCGTTTCGATACGATCGGCGATCACCGTATGGCTAGCGCCGTGCAAAGATTCCACACCTTGAATCACTAAGCGATCAGTACCGATACCAGTAATTTTCGCGCCCATCGCTACCAACAAATTAGCGAGATCGGTTACTTCAGGTTCACGTGCTGCGTTTTCGAGTACGGTTTCGCCATCGGCCAAGGTGGCGGCCATCAACAGGTTTTCCGTGCCAGTCACGGTGATCATGTCGGTAACGATACGCGCGCCGCGCAAACGTTTTGCTTTCGCGTGTATATAGCCAGCTTCGATCGTGATCTCAGCGCCCATCGCCTGCAAGCCTTTGATATGCTGATCGACAGGACGTGAGCCAATCGCGCAACCACCTGGCAAAGATACTTTCGCCTCGCCAAAACGTGCCAATAATGGACCTAATACCAAAATCGAAGCGCGCATAGTTTTTACCAAGTCGTACGGTGCTTCAAGCTTGTCGACATTCGCACCGTTCAAAGTCACTACACCGTTTTCTTCGATGACTCGCAAACCCATTTGCTTCAATAATTTGAGCATGGTTGCAACGTCTTGCAACGCGGGTACATTCTGCAGCGCGACATCACCTGCCGTCAGCAAACCTGCGCATAAAATTGGCAGGGCTGCGTTCTTTGCGCCAGAAATCGCAATATCACCATTGAGGCGATTGCCGCCCGTGATCAATAATTTGTCCATGCTTATTTAAATTCTTCAGGAGTTAAAGTTTTCATCGACAAAGCGTGAATTTCTTCGCGCATGCGATCGCCGAGAGCGGCGTAAACCAATTGATGACGCTGAATCAAACGCTTACCAGCGAAAGCATCCGATACGATCACTGCCGTAAAATGTTGACCGTCGCCTTCAACCTCAAGATGAGTACAATCTAAGCCGGCAGCAATATAGTTTTTTACTTGTTCAGGTGTAGGTAACACGATACTTACTTTCAAAAAATGACTCTCTCAAGTCCGTTTCATTTATTTAGGTTTGTTCAAGCAAAGCTCAATGGCGCAATTTATAACCACTACGCAACATATACAGAGCGAGGCTCGTTAAAGCGATCAGGAAGCCTGTGACAAACAACAAGCTATGCATCGGTGACACATCTGACTGCCCCGAGAAACCGTAACGAAATCCATCGATCATGTAGAAAAAAGGATTCAAGCTCGAAATGGTTTTCCACACTGGAGGCAAAGATTCGATCGAATAAAACACACCAGAAAGAAAGGTTAAGGGGACAATCACAAAATTTTGGAACGCTGCTAATTGATCAAATTTTTCCGCCCAAATACCCGCAATCAACCCCATCGTACCGAGCACTGCGGCCCCTAAAAAGGCGAACAGAACAATCCACAAAGGCGAAGCGAAACTTAGGTGGGCGAACCAAGCCGTCACTACAAACACCCCTAGCCCAACCACGACACCACGTACAACAGCCGCTAGTACATATGCTGAAAACATTTCCCAATGGGACAAAGGCGGCAACATGATAAACACAAGATTGCCAGTCACTTTCGATTGAATCAGAGAAGACGATGCATTAGCAAAAGCATTCTGCAACACGCTCATCATCACCAATCCCGGTATCAGGAACGCCATATAACTCACGCCATGTACTTTGACATGGCCATCCAAAGCCTGACCAAAAATCAGCAAATACATCATCGCTGTCATAATCGGTGCAGTAATCGTTTGCGTTGCCACTTTCCAGAATCGCAGCACTTCTTTGTAGAATAAAGTTTGGAAGCCTATCATTGCACTTTTCCTTTATCACTACCCATGATCTGAAGGAACACATCCTCCAAATCAGCCTGCTGAATTTGTAGGTCTTCGAGAATACATCCTGAAATGCGCAGAGCAGCCAAGATAGGTTCAATCTCATCGTGATGCGTTACACGTAATACGTATTGCCTTTGGGCCGCGTTGGTTTCTGCTGCAATCAAAAGATGCTGCAAACTTGCAGGCAATTCACCGTGGGCCAATTGCACTTTAATTTGG
This sequence comes from uncultured Oxalobacteraceae bacterium, assembly GCA_937996605.1. Classification (GTDB taxonomy): domain Bacteria; phylum Pseudomonadota; class Gammaproteobacteria; order Burkholderiales; family Burkholderiaceae_D; genus Undibacterium. The sequence goes on from CALKVB010000400.1 coordinate 9,179, forward strand.
GAACCAGAAATGCGTTTGATGAGCGCTGACATACTATCAAGCGCAACCACTTTACCGGCTTTTAACATTGCCACGCGATTACACAAAGCTTGCGCTTCTTCGAGATAGTGCGTGGTCAACACAATGGTGTGCCCTTCCCAATTCAAACGGGAAATAAACTTCCACAAGGTCTGACGCAATTCAACATCAACACCTGCGGTCGGCTCATCGAGCACAATTACGGGGGGCTTGTGTACCAAGGCCTGCGCCACCAACACACGTCGCTTCATACCGCCAGACAAAGCACGCATGTTCGCATCAGCTTTATTCGTGAGATCCAAATTCTCCATAATCTCATCTATCCAAGCATCATTATTCTTGATGCCAAAATAGCCTGACTGCAACCGCAAGGTTTCGCGCACCGTAAAGAAAGGATCGAACACCAATTCCTGAGGTACGACACCCAAGTTTCGACGGGCGTTGCGATAATCCTTGACGACATCATACCCTTCAACCAGGACAGTGCCTGCATCAGCCTTGTTCAAGCCAGCGATAATGGAAATTAAGGAAGTTTTGCCCGCGCCGTTAGGGCCAAGCAAACCAAAAAACTCGCCTTGTTCGATTTGTAGAGAAACGCCACCTAAAGCTTGCAAGCGTTTGCCCGCAGACTGGTAGGATTTTTCTACATTGCTAATTTGTATTGCAGCCATATGGCGTTATGCACCGATTGCGCACCGAAGTGCTGGTAGTTTCAAAGGGGAATCGTCAAAGACTCGATTCAAATGTTCTCGAGAGCTGTTTGCACAGCAATTTGCACGACAATTGTCGCGAAAACTCACGATTATAGGGGATTTTGCCGTGGCTTAGGCAGAGACGTTTCACTTTTTAAGAACAACCAAAACGCCTTGCCTGTCTAGGACAAATGTATAGACAGGTTCAATGTCGCTCGGCCGAGGCGAGCG
>CALKVB010000401.1 GCA_937996605.1 uncultured Oxalobacteraceae bacterium
GCCGTTAGAAATTACAAACAACTGCAAGTACTTGAACAAAGAATGGTCGCTGTTAAAGCTCTCTTTGCTGTAACGGTGCACCTGATTAAATGCCTCACGGATGGCTACACCGCGCTTTTTCAATTCCACTTGGACTAGTGGCAAACCATTCACCAAAATCGTCACATCATAGCGATTGGCGTGGCTACCCGTTTGCTCAAACTGCTTAATTACCTGCAGCTTATTACGGGTAATATTCTTTTTGTCCAGCAGGTAAATGTTTTTAATACGACCATCGTCAAAAACAAAGTCATGAATATAATCGTCATGAATCTTGCGGGTTTTATCAACGATGCTGTCACTGGACTTGTCTAAGTATGTTTCAACAAAGCGCCGCCACTCACCATTAGTAAACTGCACATTATTGAGCGTTTGTAGCTGAGTACGCACATTCGTGAGCAAAGCATCGGGAGTATTCAGGGCGTGCAGATACTCGTAGCCTTGATTTTGTAAATCCTGAATAAACTCTCGCTCCAGATCACCTTCGCTCTGGTAGCTTTCAGCAACTTGCCATTCCTTGCTGTACCTATCCAAAACGATAAAACTGCTGGATTCGGCAATGGGTTTAGTATATTCAAGCATGTTGTTCTTCCTGTTGCCAGAAACGATAATTTTCCACCAGATGATTAAGCAATATTCCGACTGTATTCTTTTCTGGCCCACTAGGTTCAGCCACAGCCTCGTTCGATAGCGTAGAGTGACTGGTGAATTGAATGATTCGGTTCAAATAGGCCTGCTTATCGTCAGGCAAAAGCTCAGACCATTTTGGATAACCCAAGAAGCTGGCAGTTTTCTCGTATAGATTGCGTAACAAAGTAAAGTGATACCGTTCAATTTTACCATCTGCAATCGCCTGTTCAATGATACGTTTTAAATGCAAGTGATAAGAGAAGCTCTTGTTAGAATCTCCTTGTTTTTCAGTGAGAACAAACTGGTCATAATCAACGCGCTCCAGCAAGTAGCATGCCTTGCTGTTTAACTCGTTGTAGAGGACGTTGTAAAACAGGGGACTGTGCGTCGTTACGATGAATTTCAGTGCAGACTCGCTAGACTTAACCAAGCCCGCCAAGTTAACCGCCAACTCAATCAAATGATTTTCATCTAGAGAGCTCACCGGATCGTCGATAAATACATATTCAAGCTGATCAAACTGGTTGGTTTCACGCTCACCGGGATCGGACACATTGAGAATCGTCACCACCTGATCCAGTAGCGTGTAAAAAATGCTCCAAATAAAATTACTTTCTTCGCCTTTGGAGATTTTTAGATTTCCGGATGGTTCGTTGTCGCCACGCTGAAGTGAGAAAGTCACCTCCGCAAATGCCTTGATCGTGACCTCTTTGTTGTCCTTGTCCTTGGTTTTGTATTCTTCATTGAATCGTGGCGTTAGCTTCTCGCTGACGTAGTGCTGAAAATACTTAACAATATTTCCATCCTGACCAAGGTCTTTGAGCAGTGTGAGCAACCAATCAGTGTATGAATTAGGCTGGATCTTCATCTTGTGCTCAGCATCTCCCTCCAAGTCGTTATCCCAATAAAACAAGTCTTCGGTGAAAGCGTTGTAATACAGGACGCGAGTTCAATTTTGAAGTGCAAGCGAATTTTTGAAGAATACCTGATTGGGTGTCAGGTATCCTAGTCTTTTTCTTGGTCGATTATTTAGTCTATTCATGGTGTTATCAATCTCCTGTTGTGTGATCGTGGTGAAATCTCTGTCCTTCGGAAAGTATTGTCTGATTAATCCATTCGTATTTTCGTTCGTTCCTCGCTCCCAAGATGCATACGGATGCGCGAAATAAAAGTCAGCTTTTAAGACAGTGGCTATTGTTTCGTGCTGAGCAAATTCTCGTCCGTTGTCTGAGGTGATGGTATGTACTTTCTTACGATATGGCTTAAGCAATTCAATCATTGCCTGACCGACTGCATGTGCTGTTTTGCGTTCCACTTTTCGAATCAACGTTAATCCTGTCTTACGTTCTACGATACTCACAATCGCTTGTCGATGATTTTTACCTATGATCGTATCTGCTTCCCAATCACCTATTCGGCTGCGCTCCTCAACAATCGATGGGCGGTCCTCAATGAATTTTCTGTTAGGTATGCTGCCTCGTCGCTCCATCTTGCCGTACCGCTTTTTTCGTTTTTTCTGGCAGCGTAGATTTTTCCAAAGTACTCCGCCAGATCGTTTGTCTGAGTAGATACGTTGATAAACTGTTTCCGTGCTTATCGCCGCATGACCACTAATTTGCTCTGGACTCCATTGTTCTAACAATCGTTCTTGAGCAAACCGCCAGACGTCTTCATCAATACGCCGCGCGTTGATTGCACGTCGCTCTTCTGACTTTTTATGCGCTTGCTTAGGCCGATATCCGCGACCTCCCGTGTTGCGACGCAATTCTCTGCTGATTGTTGATTCACTTCGTTTTAATACGCTCGCAATATCCCTTTGCGTTTGTCCTGCTTTTCTTAATGCGTAAATCTGGTATCGTTCTATTTGGGTGAGATGTGTATAGTTCATTATGCAATTTCGACTGGCCAGTCAAAAAGGCACAAATGCTATCGCATCTTGCCCCCCCATTAACCGGTACCGTTCATAAATTGCACTTCATCCTAGAATTCGCCTTTTTTCTTTTGTTCAGTTTTAGACTTTTTGGGTGAGGGTGATGGCTTCGCTTGC
>CALKVB010000402.1 GCA_937996605.1 uncultured Oxalobacteraceae bacterium
GGTACGCAATATTGTTGAAAAGCGTTTAGCAAGATACGGCATTGCCAATACTGATCCTTATACATTTTTCCCTGACGATGACAATCAAAATGCATCGATTAAAGAGATAGCTGAAGAGTATAAAAAGCGCTGGGAATCTGGTGAATCGGGTGCATACCGTGCCGCTGACGATGCTTATCGTTACGCTCGACCAGAGTATATTCGTCGTTTATCGGGAGCTTCCAAACAGGGCGCTCGTTACCGTTATGCCGGCTTCGAACAACTTGTTCACGTTTCTTCTGGAATTATTCGATTTTTCCTTGAGCCGGCATCACGCATGTTCACTGAACAGCTATTAATTAATGCGGGCAAGCCCGTGGACTCAATCTCGCCAGGTGTCCAAGATCAAGAATTGAGGAAGCAGGCTGATCAGTTGTTGTTGCAGGATTTTGACAATCTTGTCCAAGAAGCAGAATCTCTTAAGCATCCGTCGTTGCCACTCAATGATATTGAGAGGCTGCGAAATATCGTGTATGGAATTGGAGCACTGTTTAAGGCTCATATAATGGATGAGACATTAACCCAAAGACGCGTATTCTCATTCTCTATCAGCGACGAACCCAATCAAGAAATTAAATCGATATTACGACTTGGCGTAATTCATGGCTATTTTTATATCGATAGCATTGGCTCAAAAAGTGGTATGGGGCGCGTTACCTTATACGTACTCACCCGTCGACTTGCCCCTGCGTTTTCGCTTGATCCTATCGGATTCTCTAGTTACCTAACAGTAACATCGAATTTCTTGAAAGATATTTCCGAAAGACCACAGGCTTTCATAAGCCGTCTGCGTAAAAATGGCATCGCCAAGTCAGAAGACAACGGGCAGCTTTCACTACTCGATGGAGAAGGCAATGCGTAAAATTCCGCTAGAGCAACTGCGTTCCGAATTCACTGGTAAAAGTTATGCTCTAATTGTTGGCCTAGGATTTGACCTACGCTGCCTTTCAGCGCTATGTAAATTTCCTCTCGAGAGGACAAGTCATATTGTCGGAATCTCAAATGCAAGATGGAAAGATTCCAATCGCGGCAATATCACTGAATTTGAGCGACTAACCAGTGGAAAAGGTCAAATCGTAGGAAACAATGCTGACACAGTAATGGAAGTTGCGGATGGATTGGTCGCTTATATGCAACCAATTTTCGAATCTCCCGATACATCACTTATTATTGATGTCACCGCGCTTTCACATGAGCTTCTTGTCGTAATTATCGGAATATTTAGCAATCTTAGTTTGCTAGATAGAGTTACGCTGCTTTATGTTGGTGCGTCAGATTATAGTTTTAACACGACTGATGATGCTGTCTGGCTTAGTAGAGGTGTTCGATCAATTCGCTCTATTCTTGGATTCCCTGGAGTCATGTTGCCATCCAAGCGCTTGCATCTTATTGTTTTCGCTGGATTTGAAGTCGAGCGGGCCTCAGAGGTCATATTGCGATATGAGCCGGCCTCTTTATCCATTGGACTTGGAAAAAGAGAGCAATCCGTAACAGAAGCTCACCATAGCAAAAATAAATTATTTTTTGAACGGCTAAATCAGTTCATTAAAGATCAAGACGCCGGCGGCGAAGAGATTCATCACTTTGAATTCTCATGTATTGATCCTATCCTAGTAAAAAATCAACTAATAGCGCACATTGATGAAGTTAACAAGTTTGGCGAACGAAACATTGTAGTTTGTCCTCTTAATACAAAACCATCAACGGTAGGGGTCGTTTTAGCCGCAATTGAGAGACCGGAAATCCAAATATGTTATGCCGAGCCAGATGAATACAATACGGAAGGCTATTCAAAACCTGGCACTGACGTAAACATCATCCCTCTAAATTTTAGCTAATTTGCATATATTAATACGAAAATCCTCAAAACTATTAATCCTAGTATCGTTTTCTATTCAGTCATGCTTGTCTCTTGGAACTACTATCGATGGAAAAGTAATTTCAATTAGCGACGGTGACACGATTACCATACTGGCTGCTAATAGAAAACAATACAAAGTTCGCCTTGCAGGCATAGATGCGCCTGAAAAATCACAAGCAGGGCACTTCGAAAAACCTCGCCCCGCCGCTCCTTGATAACATCACACCGTTCTGAATCCGCC
>CALKVB010000403.1 GCA_937996605.1 uncultured Oxalobacteraceae bacterium
TTGCCGCGAGTAACGCAATGCAATTTGATGCCGTTGGCGTCGATTAAGTAATGACGACCATGAGCAGCAATTACTAAACCCTGCGCCGTAGCGCCCGATTTGAGTGCGGCGCTTTTCTTCGCTGGAGCGGATCTTTTAGACATGCAATATTAGAAAATTAAGCGAAAATTAAGTGAAAATTAGCCGAAGGTTTGCGTAAAAATGACATCGACTTTTGCTGCGCAGATGAAGTCATTTTCAGAAATACCACCTTTGCCATCATTCACCGTGTGGGTGTCGAACTTGACCACACAACGGTTGTAAGTGATCGTCAATTCTGGATGATGATCTTCTTCATGGATGGTGTAAGCGATGGCGTTCACAAACGCTAAGGTTTCGTAGTAATTTTTAAATTCGTAGGTCTTCACAATGCGCGGGCCATCTTGTTTCCAACCTGGTGTGGCAGCGAAATAGGCTGGCAATTCACTATCTTGAAGACCGATTTCGGTATGAGCAGATTTTCTAGCGAGTAGATCAGAAGTTTTCATAATTACGCTTAATTGAATGCAGAAAATAGATGATGAAATATTGTAGTGGCGTATTTTAATGATTAGGCCGCAGCGGCTTGTCCCTGTTGATGCAGGTGCGCGATGCGTATCGATGCCGGCGGATGTGAGTCATAAAATGCCGAATGTACAGGGTCTGGCGTTAAGGTCGAAGCATTGTCTTCATAGAGTTTAACCAAAGCCGTGACCAAATCATTGGCGTTGGTATGTTTGACAGCGAAAGCATCTGCCTCAAATTCGTGCTTGCGTGAGCTAATTGACGTCAATGGAGATAAAACAAAAGTAAACACCGGCAAAGTGATCATGAACAAGATCAACGCCATTGCGCTGTTCGACGATGCGAACATTACAGGGTCAACACCGAGGCCAGTGTAAAACCAAATTTGCGATTTCAAGAATCCAAGTAAAGCCAAGAAGCCCAAAGACACCGCAAACATCACGACCATACGCTTGACGATATGTTTCAGTTTGAAATGCCCCAATTCGTGTGCCAACACGGCTTCAACTTCTTGTGGTGCGAGGCGCTCGATCAAGGTGTCGAAGAAAACGATACGCTTGTTATTGCCAAAGCCAGAGAAGTAAGCATTGCCATGGGCGCTGCGTTTAGAACCATCCATCACAAATAAACCTTTAGACGCAAAGCCAACGCGTTGCATCAAACCTTCAATACGATTTTTAAGCGCTTCGTCGGCAAGCGGCGTGAATTTATTGAATAGCGGTGCAATCCAAGTAGGGAAGATCAGCATCATCAAAAGTTGGAAGCCGCTCCAGACCAACCAAGCGTAAAGCCACCACATGGCACCTGCTTTATCCATCAAGCTGATCACCACCCATAACAATGGCAAACCAATTGCGGCACCAAGCAGCGTGCTTTTGATCATGTCGGTGAAGAACAGTTTGATACTCATTTTATTGAAGCCAAACTTTTCTTCCAATACGAATTGACGGTAGTAATCGAAAGGGAGGTCAATGATGGCGCTAATCACCGCGAAGCCAACCACGAGGCTTAATTGAGATCGGAAGAGCACACGTCTGAACTCCAGTCACCTTGTACTATCTCGTAT
>CALKVB010000404.1 GCA_937996605.1 uncultured Oxalobacteraceae bacterium
GATCTACACAGGCGAAGACACTCTTTCCCTACACGACGCTCTTCCGATCTGAATTGGGTACCCTGATTGCCGGCCCTTTCTGCTCGCGTATGCTAGCAGAATTCGGCGCAGAAGTAATCAAAGTCGAAGCGCCTGATGGCGGTGATCCTTTACGCCACTGGCGTGTACTTAAAGATGGCACATCCTTATGGTGGAGTGTTCAAGCACGCAATAAGAAAAGTATTTGTCTCAATATGAAAACTGAGGAGGGTAGAGCGGTTGCACGCGAACTGGCTTTGCAAGCCGATATTATTATTGAAAATTATCGACCAGGTGTGCTCGAAAAATGGCAGCTTGGTTACGACGAATTAAGTGCTATTAATCCTGCGCTGATCATGGTGCGTTTATCGGGTTACGGACAAACTGGGCCAATGCGAGATCTTCCTGGCTTTGGCGCCATCGGCGAATCGATGGGTGGTTTACGCTATGTCTCGGGGCATCCAGATCGACCGCCGGTGCGAGTTGGTATTTCAATTGGGGACTCTGTCGCGGCTTTGCATGGCGTGATTGGAGCGATGATGGCTTTACGTCATCGTGATGTGACTGGAGGTCGTTGGAATGGAAAGTTTGGAAATGAGTGCGTTTCAGGTCGCGGACAAATGGTTGATGTCGCTTTGTATGAATCTGTATTCAACCTAATGGAATCTTTGGTTCCAGAATTTGATTATGCCGGCGTGGTTCGTGAGCGCACTGGCGGCGCACTGCCGGGGATTGTTCCTTCAAATACCTACACGACTAGAGATCAAGAGAATATCGTGATTGCTGGGAATGGTGACGCGATTTTTCATCGATTAATGCTGGCAATTGGACGCGATGATTTGGCACACGATCCTGAACTGGTTCGAAATGATGGTCGAGTATCGAGGACGTTAGAGATCGACCAAGCAATTCAAAATTGGTGTTCAACACAGACAATTGATGCAGCCTTGTTATGCTTGCGAGACGCTGATGTTCCAGTTGGAAAAATATATAGTGTCAAAGATATGCTGGAAGATCCGCAATTTCAAGCGCGGGAAATGTTTGAGCAACACCAATTTGCAGATGGTCAGCCAGTAAAATTGCCCGCAATTTCGCCAAAACTTTCCGCAACGCCTGGTCAGACTCAGTGGTTAGGTCCGGCATTAGGCGAGCACACTGAGGAGATCCTCCAAGCGCTCGGTTATAATGTTGAGAGAATTGCACAACTCAAAGATAAAGCGGTGATTTAACGTCCGCTTGATCTGTTTCGTTTGCTTAGCCTAGGGTCTTAAGATAATCTCGAATTCCCGCAAGAAGCATTTCAACTGCCATTGCCGTGAGTATTAATCCCATCAATCGTTCTACGGCAGTCATGGTTCGTTCACCGAGGGCTCTTTGCATTCGTTCTGCGCTCAGTAATACAATCAGCCAGACCACCGCGACCGCGGTTAATGCTGCGACGTGAATTGCAACATCCATTCTGCTATCGGATGAGAATAACAGAACCGTTGCCAAGGAGGATGGACCCGCGAGTGCTGGAATGGCGAGTGGTACGATAAACGGTTCGTTATCACCATCGGTGTCACCGAAGACACCACCTTCTTGCGGGAAAACCATACGCAAAGCGATCAAAAACAGAATGACACCGCCACCGATTCTTAAAGAGACTTCGGATAATTGAAGTGCCTCCAAAAAATGCTTTCCGAAAAACATAAATAACAGCAATAAAACGAAAGCGATGGTGCACTCTCGAACCACAACTCGCCATCTTCTTTCTGGGGCGACATGCGATAATGCGCTGACAAAAATAGGAATATTGCCGAAAGGATCGGTCACTAAGATTAAGAGAATCAGGGATTGAATGAAATCTTTGGTCATCGCCGATCTCCTTTATTTGCGGGCACTTGATTACTGATTGAAATGGATTAATTTTGTCATATCAGCTTGATTCTCTCGTTAAATGAATCTTGCTGTCAATAAAGATTAATCCTAGGTGTGTAAATGCAGCGAAAGAATAAATACTGGAGCATCAATGGAAGATAAAAAACAGCGTCCCGACACACCTTGTGTTGCAGTGTGTTCGACGACATTCGACGAAGTGTGTCGAGGTTGTGGAAGAACGGTCGGCTGGGTGGCTGATTGGGTGTTTATGACGCAAGAACAAAAAGATGTGGTTTGGGAGCGAATTGTGGCGGAGGGTTATCCTCGCCGAAATTAGATCGACAATTTGAAATAGGCTCAAAAAGAGGGCAAATATTAATGTGGAAGTTAGATCTAATTCCAGCGTTGCAAATGAATTTGTAAGAATTGTTGCAGGTTGATGTTTTCGGCAAAACCGTCAGCTACAATTAGGCTGAAAGTTCGAAGTTTAGTTGTTTTTTTTGCGCGTATTCGTGTTACGATTTCTCCCGCCTTCTTTTGTCAATTTTTCATGGTCTAAATGTTTATTGGTAGAAGAAATGATAGGGAAACAATTCTGGTATTTGATAGAACGAATTAAATGAGTTTATTGATGATGAATAAGATTGTTGCTAAAAGTGGTGCTCACGCCAAATGGCGAAAAACGGCTGGTTTTACTTTGATCGAAATTATGATTGTTCTCGTGATCATGGGGATACTTGCAAGTTTAGTTGTTCCAAAATTAATGGGGCGAACTGATGATGCGCGTGTTTTGCAAGCAAAACAAGATATCTCTACGATGTTGGGTGCATTGAAGATGTACAAACTTGATAATCTTCGTTACCCGACAACAGAACAAGGACTGCAGGCTTTAGTCTCGAAACCGACTACAGGACCAGCTGCAAATGGCTATAAACCTGAAGGTTATATATCTAAGTTACCCAAAGATCCTTGGGGTAATCCGTATCAATACATGTCACCAGGGCTAAAAGCTGACGTTGAGATTTTTTCATATGGTCAGGATGGGCAACCAGGTGGTGCTGGCTACGATGCAGATATCGGCTCGTGGGATTTGTGATTTGAAGACAGTTGATTTTGCCATTTGAATTGGCTGGGCGTTGATGTGAGATATAAGCGGAGTCGTGGCTTCACCCTTTTAGAACTACTCGTGGTATTGGTAATCATGGGTATCATGTTGGGTGCTGTATCGCTGAACGCGATGCAAAGCACACGGCAACAATTGCAAACGGATGCGCAGAGATTGTCGTTGCTGCTGCAGCTTGCGCGGGAAGAAGCAATTGTGCGCAATCGCCCCACTGCCTTCGAGGCCATTCAAGAAGGTTATCGGTTCATAGTTTTTAACGATAACCATTGGGAAGTAATCACAGATCTAGAAACGCTGCGAAGTCGAAATTTTACGTTTCCGAACACAAAACTTGAGATTGTACCGAATATCGATCAAAGCTCTGAATACCTCAGGGTGGTTTTTGGCCGTGAACCTGTTAGTAGACCATTTATGTTGAATTTGAAAGTCGGCGAGGATCAAGTTTCGATCCGGGCTGATGGCGTTGGTCACTTCGTTGTTGAATGAGCTATGAGTAATAAACTTTTCCGACATCGCAGTAATTTGAACCGTTCTTCGGGCTTCACATTACTCGAGGTGTTGGTTGCACTAGTGATCGTTGGCACCGTACTTGGCGCGAGCCTAAGAGCGGTGGCCAGCTTGGCGCAAAATAGTAGTGGTCTTCGGGCGACGATGATGGCAAATTGGTCAGCAGAAAATCGACTCGCACAAATCCGTTTAGGGCATGAATGGCCCGAACTAGGTGAGCGGAGTTTTCCTTGTCCTCAGGGGGAACTTTCTCTGCTTTGCGAGGAGCATGTGATCGGTACTCCAAATCCATCTTTTCGGCGCGTCGAAGTCTTGGTATTCGAACCTACTAATCTTCAACGTCGTCTCGCGAAGTTAACTCAGGTCGTGCCAAATGCGCCTTAAATCGAGTCTGTCAGGCCAACATTCAGGATTTACATTAATTGAGTTGTTGGTTGCGATTACTATTTTGGCGATCATCGCGGTAATGGGTTGGCGCGGGCTTGATAGTATCATTCGTGCCCGCGTTGGTTTGAACCATGAATTGGAACAAAGTCGCGGCGCCCAGATCAGTTTCGTTCAATTGGAAAACGATTGCGCACATTTGGTCAGTGAGGCCATGTTGCCACGTCGAGAGAATATTCGTGCATTCGATCAACAGTTAATTTTGATCCGAACGGTGTATGAAGACAATCAACCGACCAAATTGCAAGTGGTTGCCTATCGTTTGAAAGACGGTGTTTTTAGTCGCCGGGAATCAGTTCCAACTCGGGAACTGGCCGTGCTTGATAATGATTGGCAGCGTGCTGTAAGTGATACCGATGATATGCCTATCGTTAAACTCCAAGCAGATGTCGCCGCATTTCAAATGCGAACTTGGAATTATGAGGAGAATACTTGGCGTGTCGCTGGCACAGATATCGCTGTGCCGCAAGCTGCGGATCCTCGATTGAAAGCAGGAAAAGGGGTACCTCGTAAAACAGGTCTAGAGGTGATGATGCAGATTAAAGGTCAAGAATTTCCCTTGCTTAAGATATTTTTGCTCGGTGCAGCATGAGGCAAACCATCTCTAAACGAAATCAATCTGGCGTGGCTGTCGTTACGGCTTTGTTGTTGACGACACTGGCGATTACCATCGTCGCTAGTTTATTTTGGCAACAGCAAGTTCAAGTTCGATCGATCGAAAATCAACGTTACCAATTACAAAAGAAATGGGTTTTGCGTGGTGCTTTGGATTGGGCAAGCTTGATCCTGCGTGAGGATGCTCGAACTAGCAATGAGCTTGATCATTTAGGAGAGCCTTGGGCTGTTAGTCTAGGTGATACTCGTCTAGATCAATATGTAGAAAATGGAAAAACAGAGGTAGAAGATAGTGACGCTACTTTGTCTGGCCAAATTAGTGATGCTCAGGCGAAGTTTAATTT
>CALKVB010000405.1 GCA_937996605.1 uncultured Oxalobacteraceae bacterium
AGAGGGTCAGAGCTAAGTCATCCTGCAAGGTTTCGGCGACTGGCATGACACCGTTAATCACTAAGTATTGCGATTGAAATCCAATCGCGCTCAATTCTTCGTGAGTGCGCGCGGCTTCGCGCAGTGCCGCGCTTTGTGCACGAGCCACCAATACCATCCTTGTTTTGAGTGGATCGGCTAAGGCGGCGACTGCCGCATGATATTGCTCTTTCTGTTTTTCTAGACCGGCCAAAGGACCTAGGCAAGAAGCGTCGCCTTTACCTTTTTCCAAGAAATTCGACCATGCGCCCGGTAGCTGCAACATGCGTATGGTGTGGCCAGTCGGGGCGGTATCAAAAATAATGTGATCGAATCGAGAAGTGATCGTGCAGTCTGTCAGCAAAGCAGTGAATTCATCAAAGGCCGCAATCTCAGTGGTGCAAGCGCCGGAGAGCTGTTCCTCCATGCTATTGACGACGGTATCTGCGAGTACGCCACGAACAGGCGCGACGATGCGATCACGATACTGTTGCGCCGCAGTTTGCGGATCAATTTCGAGTGCAGACAAATGAGGAACGGCGGTCACCGCGGTGATGTGATTGCCGATGCGAATGCCAAAGACCTGACCAACGTTAGAAGCTGGATCGGTGCTTACCAAGAGTACGCGCTTTTGTTGATCTGCAAGTCGTATCGCCGTGGCGCAAGCCAAGGATGTCTTGCCGACACCACCTTTGCCAGTAAAGAACACAAAGGCTGGCAATGAGTTTAAAAAAATCACAAGCGGCTCCCTGGTTGATCGTCAAGCATAAAGTAGTGCGGAGACTTTTTTCATGCATCTCAGAAGATTAGACCACGCTCTCATATTTATTATTTGCGCTAGCTCAGGTTCGTATCATTATTGGAGTTATGCCATCACACCCGCAATACCATCCATTGCCTGTTTGAGAGCGGCACGATCTTGTTGTAAGTTGGCGAGGTCAAGTGCAAAGAAGGCCTCGATACGCGCACGCAGGATACGGTAAGCCTGCATAAACGCAGCATCAATTTCTTCGTCAGTACCAGTTGCATGTGCCGGATCTTCAACACCCCAATGCGTGCGCAGTACAGGGCCAAGGTAAGCGGGACAGGTTTCGCCAGCGGCGCTAGCGCAAACGGTGATCACGATATCAGGTGTCGCCGGCAAGTTATCCCAAGATTTACTGAAATAGCCTTCAGTGGCGATACCCTCACGCGCCAACAAAGCCAAAGAGCGTGGATGTACTTGTCCAGTCGGCTTGCTACCGGCGCTCATGGCGCGCCAGCCCTTTGGAGCTAAGTGATTGAACGTGGCTTCGCCCAAGATAGAGCGACAAGAATTGCCCGTGCAGAGAAATAGAACGTTCATGATGCCTTATGCCTCTTCTAGATTCGAATTGGATTGTGGATAGAGCCAGCCAAACAGTAGACATGCCAAGTCGGCAGCTAATATTTGCGCAGCAATAAAGCCTAAAGTATCGATAGGGCGAATGCCGGCAAAAGTATCGCTGGCCGCACGCGCCAAGGTCACTGCAGGGTTGGCGAACGAGGTTGAAGAAGTGAACCAATAGGCTGCGGTGATGTATGCCGCTACCGCGAATGGTGTAGTTGACGGACGCGAGCGCGAAGTGCTGATGATGACCGCGATCAAACCAAAGGTCGCCACAAATTCACTCCACCATTGCGAAGCACCGGTGCGTACATGCGTCGATGCAAAAAAGATCGGTAGGTCAAACATCGCATGAGCCGCCGCAACGCCAGCAAAAGCGCCTAATATTTGCGCTAAGACGTAAGGCAAAATCCATTTTGCAGGCAGGCTCTTCTGCCAAAAATCCATGAAAGTCACTGCGGGATTAAAGTGCGCGCCTGAGATCGGGCCGAACATCAAAATCAGTGCTACCAAGCCAGCGCCAGTCGCAATCGTATTCGCGAGTAAGGCGATTGCCGTATTACCCCCGGAAAGATTTTGCGCCATGATGCCAGAACCCACCACTACGGCGAGTAAGAACGCAGTGCCAAGAAACTCGGCTACCACGCGTTTAAATAAAGGAATCTGAGTAGACATAAGAAAGCTTTGTAAATGAAGAGAAGAAGGTAGTGTTATGGCGCAGATTTTGTTGCCTTAGGTTGGCAACTGAGCGACTTGTTGGCAGTCGGTGCACATGGTTCACCGGCACAGCAGCTTTCGGTCAGAAAGGCAATGAGCTCATTCATCGCTATAAAGTTGGCGGAATAGATAATGAAGCGGCCATCCTGTTGGGCTACGATCAAACCAGCATGTGACAACTCTTTGAGATGAAAAGACAAAGACGATGAAGGCACTTCCAATTGCTCGGCGATTTTGCTCGCGGCTAAACCTTCGGGGCCGACGGTAACCAGTAGTCGAAAAATCGCTAAGCGTGATTCTTGCGCCAAGGCGGCGAGGGCTGTGATGGCGGATTTGGTTTCCATAGACAATTGATCTCGATGAATTTTTTTGATTTCGATAATTCTATATTTATCGAAATATGGAATCAAGCGATAAATGAAATAAACGACGAAGATGGTAAATTTGGCTAGGTTTCTCTATCAGCAAGGGGGTGCGACGCTGGCATGCGCGCCAAGACTTTGCGAATAAAGGGTGCCTTCGCTTCGGTATAGGCCGATTTGTCGTGGGCAAATTCATTGGCTAAGCGCAGTTTCAAGGTCTGATACTCTTCGCGTAAAGTAGGATTTGCGCGTAGTTGATCTCTAAAAAACAGATGCTCATGCCAGAGCTCAGAGCCAATCACTACACCGTGCACATGCAAACGAAATGGGCTGGTCGAATCCTTCGTCTGTGCTGCTTTGACGAAATAGCGACGCTGCGGGATTTCGGTTTCATATTTGGGGACATACTGATAGCCTTGACGCTCAAGCGCGGTAATCTTGGCTTCGATGTCTAGCAAGCTAGCCGCGCCAAGCAAAATATCGATCACGGGCTTTGCGCTTAAACCTAAGACTGAAGTACTACCGATGTGCTCGATTTGGGTATTCGCATCCACAAACACTGAAGACAATTCTTGAAACGCGGTCTTGAACGCTAGCGGCCATGCCTCTTGATAGAGGCTCAAAATAAGCTCGGGCTTGGAGAAATGTTTGAACACAGAAATCATGATGAACGACAGCTAGCCAAAGTATCTAAAGAAGCGGCGGCTTCGTTGCGTATCCAATTTGCAAACGCGATCAGCTTGGGGTTCTGTTGATCTTGTTGACGGTAAATCATCCAATGTGAGAACGGATCGCGACTGCGCAGACTTATCGGACGAATCAATTGATGCGCGAGGAGATCTTCAATCACTAAGACATCGAGCGCTAAACAAATTCCATGCCCTGATTTCGCGGTGTCGATGGCGAGATGTTCATGGCTATAAAACGGCCCTTTGCTCGCGTGCTCTTGTAGCGCCTGCTGATCCGCTGTACTGATCGCTTCATCTATTACTAATTGCTGTAACCAGGCTTGCCAGCGTTCACCCACTTCACCCGTTTGTCGATCGGGTGGCAGTGGCAGGCGCAGTAACGTGTGTGTTAGCAAATCGCTGGTTTTTTTCAGAGACGTTTGATTCGCGCTTAGCCTATTCGGACTACAAACGGGGAATAGGTAAGTTTCTTCCCATAGCTTTTCGACGTGCAGTCCGTTACTTGCCTCGTAGCTGCCTTTGCCGTAACGCAGCACCACATCAATGCTGGCGTCCTTGATCAAGTCATGGGTTTGGTTCTCAGACGATAAGCGCAAATCGATATCAGGATGCCGTGCATGAAAACGCGATAAGCGAGGCACTAGCCATTTTGCTGCTATCGAGGGTGCAGCACTCACGACCAAAACATTATTGTTCGATGCAGATGCGCTTGCTTTTACTAAAGCGTCTTGTAATTGAATGAACGCGGCAGATACTTGCTGTGATAAAGCCTGTCCAGCGTCACTCAATTGCACTAAACGATTGGAGCGCACAAACAGTGCCACACCTAAATAGTCTTCTAGTGAACTTATCTGATGACTAATCGCTGCGGGCGTCACCGACAGCTCTTGTGCCGCATGTTTAAAACTACCCAAACGTGCAGCCGCCTCGAAGGCGCGCAAAGCAGCGAAAGGAGCAGTACGAAGATGTGGAGGTTTACGCATGGCTTCAGTTTAGCAGAACTAACCTGAACCGCAAAAATCATCATTTGTCAGTGCAGCCAGCTCTCTCTAGACTTCAGTCCATTACTCGCACCACTCAACAAGTTTCAAATTCATTAAAGAAGCTATGCAAAACGACAACGCAAACTCTCGCCATTTTGTTTTTCTATTAGCCAGCACTCGTGCTAATGGCAATAGCGAACAACTCGCTCGCCACGCAGCCGCACATTTACCCAAAGACACCAAACAAACTTGGGTACGTCTGCAAGACTATGCCATGCCCGCTTTTATCGACCACAGACATGAAGGCGATGGTAGTTATGCCACACCTGAAGGCGCAGCGAAAGACTTACTTGATCTGACATTAAGTGCCACCGATATAGTCTTCGTCAGATCGGAA
>CALKVB010000406.1 GCA_937996605.1 uncultured Oxalobacteraceae bacterium
GTTGATGATGCTATCCATCTGGCTCAAGTCTGATTGCATCCCAGAGCGCGTACTGTCATCGAGAGGCGCCATCTCAACCTCTAGCTGTAGACGCGTGATTGGTGTGCGTAGGTCGTGCGAGATGCCCGCTAAAATTAAAGCACGATCTTGCTCGATGCGGGCAAGGTCAGAAACCATTTGATTGAAACTAATATTGGTTTCTTTGATCTCTTTGGCACCCGTTTCAGGTAAAGGTAAGGGCCTACGACCATTCGCTAATTCTCGGGCAGCTGCGCTTAATTGAGATAAAGGATTGTTAATCAATTTGGAGATGAAGATGGCTCCAATTAATGTCAACATCAAACTTACTGAAGCCCAACCTAAAATCTGTAATCCGGTTTCATCTTGTATGCGATCCGGTTCGAGTTGCAACCAATATTGGTCAGCGTCGATGCTAAAACTCAACCAAAAGCCACTTTCACCATTTACATCTTTGGCGAATCGAGTTTCCGCCCCTAGTTTCTGCCGTATACGTTGGCTCAGTTCTTTAAAAAACGGATTCTCGTCGGGAGTGACTATTTGATCGTCGTCCTCAAGTAAATAAATACGTATGCCTTCATTACTTGCGAGATCAATCAATAGTTGGCGTCGTTTGTCCTCGGCTGAGTGTGTCAGCGCAGCGCGGGTAATCGTTACCATCGAAACAATTTGAGCCGAGATCTGTTGGGCACGTGGTTTGCGTTCAACAACTTTAAAACTAATAAACCATGTCGCCATGCTCGCGGTAACTAATAATGCAAGCAAAAAGAAAGTTCGCCAAAAGAGGCCACTTTTAAACCAAGGTAAAGGATTGAATTGATATTGCATTCGCAGTGAGCCTACTTGCCCTGACCATCTGGGATAAAGACATAACCAAGTCCCCACACCGTTTGAATATATTGAGGATTGGTTGGGTCAAGTTCAATCAATTTTCTAAGTCTTGAGATTTGCACATCAAGGCTGCGGTCAAAAACTTCATATTCACGTCCGCGAGCTAACTCCATCAATTTCTCCCGTGATAATGGTTGACGCGCATGGCGTGCAAACACTTTGAGCACTGAAAATTCACCCGTCGTGAGATTCACGGACTCTCCGTTCTTTTTTAAACTTCGCGTCGAAAGATCCAGTGTGAACTCGCCAAACTCAAATATTTGCGTTGATTCGCTAGGTGCTCCAGGAACTTCATCTGGTGCTTTACGTCGTAACACTGCATTAATTCTTGCCACCAGCTCGCGTGGGTTGAATGGTTTTGGGAGATAATCATCAGCACCCATTTCGAGGCCGATAATACGATCAACTTCATCTCCTTTTGCGGTTAGCATGATGATAGGTGTGTTATCGCCCGCGCCGCGTAATCGACGGCAAATTGCAAGTCCATCTTCACCTGGCAACATCAAATCAAGCACTAATAGATCAAATCGCTCTCTGATCCAGAGCTTATTCATTGCCACTGCATTCTCGGCGACGATAACTTGAAACCCTTGCTCAGTTAAGTAGCGACGTAACAAATCGCGTAGTCGTACATCATCGTCAACAACCAAGATCTTTGATTTTGAATCACTCATAGCAGGTCCTAAAAATGAAATAAATTATGGCGTGAAGAAATAGCTTTTGGTGATCTTACTGGTAAAGAGATATCCGTAAAACAATTTTTTGTTGACTTTACAAACTGTTACAGACCTTACAGAAAAGCGCTGTCCTTAGTTGCCATCAAAGATTAGACTTGTAACCTAAGAATTTACTTGGTCATGCTGTAGGGAAGGCATAAAATAGTATGGCTTGAATAGGTGATGAAAACCTATTAGAGAATAGTGGTCTTTGATTTTAATTATATTTTCAGTCAGATTAATTGTGGGAACTCGATCACTGTTGATGCCGAAACTTGGAATTGTGCTGTTCGTTTCGACGATGGCACAGCTAGTGTTTGCGTCGCCTCAGCATGCGAAACTTGGCGGAGCCCATCCGCGTTTCGAAGCGAAACAAAGGCAGATCTTGGAAATGCGGGCGAACCGTCAGGCGTTACGTCAAGCTAAGCAACAACAAGCGAAAGATGTAGAGATTGTGCCAACGCAAAGCCCACCGATTCAAAGTGCGACCACACTTTCAAATGCGGTCCAGCAAAATCAAGGCGCCATTGAACGAGAGGTTAATCCACGATTTAATCGACTCACGCCAGAGGAACGTCAGGCGCTGCGCCGTCAAATTAAAGAGGCGCGTCGAGAAATTTATCTGCAGCGTCAACAATAACAAGCCTAAGACTTTGCTGATTGCACCTTAACGACGATGTTGCTTCATGATTTTCTGTTGCTCACGCTGCCAATCACGCTCTTTTTCAGTTTCGCGCTTGTCATGTTGTTTTTTACCTTTCGCCAAACCGATCTGACATTTGATGCGTCCATTCAAAAAATGCAGGTTCAATGGCACCATCGTATAACCGGAGCGCTCAACTTTGCCGATCAATTTCTTGATCTCCTCTGCGTGCAGCAAAAGTTTTCTGGTTCGCACGGAATCAGGATGAATATGGGTGGAGGCAGTGGGCAGGGCGCCAATATGAGCTCCGAATAAAAAGATTTCTGCGCCCTTGATAATTACATAGGCTTCTTTCAATTGCACGCGACCAGCACGTATTGCTTTGACTTCCCATCCTTGCAATACGATTCCCGCCTCGAATTGTTCTTCGATAAAATAGTCGTGAAAGGCCTTCTTATTGTCTGCAATGCTCATGAAAATTTCTTTTTGTTGTAGGTAGATATTTCGCGAAAATGACGCTGTTTTACGTTTGCGTGCGAGTTTCAGGTAAAATTTGGTTCGTGATCATACCAAATCAAAATAAATAATGGCAGTTGTTCAAAAAAATGTGCTTGTCTCTTTCAGTGCAGCGCAAATGTTTTCACTGGTGGAAAAAGTCGAAGATTATCCGCAGTTTCTTCCATGGTGCGGCGGTGTTCAAGTAGCAGAAAGATCGACTGAAAAACTCAAAGCCACATTATCCATCAACTACCACGGAATCAAACAAAGTTTTACCACTGAAAATCATAATTCACCGCCAAACTCGATGGAAATGCGTTTAGTGGATGGCCCATTTAAGCAATTGCATGGCACTTGGCGCTTCATTCCATTGAGAGACAATGCTTGTAAAATTGAATTTAATTTAAAATATGAATTCTCTAGCAAGCTGCTGGAGCATATTATTGGACCGGTTTTTGGGAAAATTGCAAATAGTTTTGTCGATGCTTTCTGTGCTCGTGCAGAGTCGGTTTATCGTTGAATTAATAAAATAGCGCGAGAACTATTAAGCATGCCGGATATCTCCATACAACTTTGTTTACAAACAAAAACTTCGCCGCGACTTTATGCTTGTAAAGTGCGATCTGGCACCACTATAGAGCAGGCTTTGAAAAGTTTCGAGTTGGCTCCGGAATGGGATATCTCTACGCTATTAGAGAAAGGATATGCGATCTCAATTTATGGAAAAAAGCGCGACCTCGATACTGTACTTCAAGATGCAGACAGAATAGAGATTTGTGGTCCTTTGATAGCTAGTCCGATGGATGCGCGCCGCAGGCGTGCCAAACGTGAACACAAGGGCGGAAAGATGTAATCCTGACAGCGGTTATTTGCAGTCGCCGGTGACTTTCTTCACATCTGCCAGTTCTTTTGCTCTTTGTGTTTCGTCAAGAATGATTCTTTCGCCATTTTGATCGCGCGATGTAATTATCATCCCGCTCTCTATGGTCTGTTGGTAGGACTTGGCCCGCGCGCAATTTTTCTCCTTGTCTGCTGCAGCTTGTCTCTCTGTTTCTGCTTTCTTTTCAGCTTCTTCTTTTGCTATTTTTCTCTTATTAAAATCTTCGTTCTTGTTAGTCGCAGTTTGGGGTTTTTGAAGCTTTTTAATTTCACTTTTCTGTGCGCTGTTTTTAGTATTGTCAGAATCGGTATTATTGGATTCGACGATGATTCGATTTACTCCGCCAGGAGCTTTTAGAATTCGCTCTTTTGGGGTGTTTTTTGGTGGTGGCATATCAGAATATTGCTTTCCACCCTTCTCATTTAGCCATACATACTGAGCAACACAATTTTGTGCAACTGCGTAGCTCATTGACAAAACAACGAGGAAAAGTACATATTTTTTTTGCATGTTTGTGCGTGCCATGATTTTTTTTGATTTATTTTATTTTAGAAACTAACGCCAGTTTTACACGGAACGAGACTTTACGGCAAGTTTTCTGTATAATTTGCTTTTGCGCCTATAGGAAATACTATGCGTCTTCTTCAAAAAGCACTCACTTTCGATGATGTGTTGCTGGTTCCAGCATTCTCAAATATTCTTCCAAAAGACACGTCTCTTGCGACGAATTTAACTCGAAATATTAAACTCAATATCCCTTTAGTTTCTGCAGCAATGGATACGGTGACGGAAGCTCGTCTTGCGATTGCCATGGCACAGGAGGGCGGTATTGGTATTATCCACAAAAATTTGACGCCAAAGGAACAAGCGCGCGAAGTGGCGATGGTG
>CALKVB010000407.1 GCA_937996605.1 uncultured Oxalobacteraceae bacterium
AGCATCGATATCAATGACTACATCCCACTTCGGTTGGGCTTGGCGGTAATCAGCCATAGTCGTCCGACGCCAAATTCCTCGCGGATGTTCGCTGTCAGTCCAAAAGTTATAGACATAGTTGCCCATCTTTTGAATACCAGGAATACGGTCTTTCGAACTCATGATCAACTCGAAGTCAGAACGTAATTTGAGAAATCCTGCATCACTATCAAGCTTCGCACGGGTCTCCGCATTTCGTGCTTTTACCCAGTTCAAGGATTTTTCACCCAACACCTCTTCTAACCATTGATAGGGATCTTCGTCCAATTTGTTTGTGGAATTTTGTGCCGAGGCCCAAGAGGCCGAACACAAAAACAAAACGGCGGCGGTAAAGCAGTGAGATTTCTTGATCATGGAGGACCCTAAAAGCGATACACCTAAGGCCAGCATCGCGACCCTAGTGTGTAGAGAGATTGAAGAAACATGACGATAGTATAAACCGAAGTGGCCGAATTGAATCTGCGGAAAATGTGCAAATTACTAGCTCAGAATCTCATTTTTTGCGCGCAGAAATATTATTTCTTATCCACACCTGCATGTCCTGCCAAATTCGATTGATTTCAACATCGACCGGCATCTTCAGTGCGTTTGGCAGCTCGATTGTGAGCACGGGAATCTCCTGATGTATGCCGCTATAATTTCCCAAGGAACCTGGATAGACCCCAACACGGTTATACACCAGACGGCCAAATCGACGAGGGGGCTTGGCCGGACCATCTAGATCAAGCACACCAAAAGGCGCATGCACAGAAATAATCACATGCGGTTTAAAGTACTTGATGGTATCGAACACCCATCGACTTTCAGGTTCGGAAATCGGTGCGTTTCCTGGGAAACGGCGCGGATCACTTTTGGTTTTTTTCTCCCAATAGACACGCGCTTCTTTATCCCAATCAGCGGTCGGGAAATTACGATTTAAATCCACGCCACGCGCATTCACGCGTTTGCGCGCCAGAAGACCATCGGGATTAATGATGGGCGCAACTTTCCATTGAAATTCTTGCGCGCGATTCTTCTGTAGAATCTCCATCCACTTAAATACGATTGAGGATGCTGTATGTTCATCTCCGTGTATGCCGCCAATTAACAAGATACGTAAAGGATGTTTGCGTTTAGTATCGGCAGGAAAGTCGCGGAGCATCAATGCCAAACCCTCTACCGAAGTCACGCCACTTACATTTAACTTCGCCGTCCGACAATCGGCCAAACTGACTTTGGGCAAACGCGGTGTCACACGCTTACACCAAGCATCAAGTGTCGGAGGCGCAGAAGTTAAGGCATTTTCTGGGTGAGCAGACATTTCCGCAGAAATTGCGAAAGACGCTGGTACAGCCGTCAATGAAAAGAGCGATGCGCTCAACAGCCACATCGCTCGTTTTCTTAGGGATCTAATTCTCATGTACACCAATATACCGTACCAAATTAGCTCTTAATAGGGCTTGTTTATAGACCAGCCGCTGCACGCAAGATCTGCGCTTTATCTGTACGTTCCCAAGTGAACTCAGGCTCTTCGCGACCGAAGTGACCGTAAGCAGCTGTCTTCGAATAGATAGGACGGAGCAAGTCCAACATTTGAATGATGCCACGAGGACGCAAATCGAAGTACTCGTTCACCAATGCCGCGATTTGTTCATCAGGAATGACACCTGTACCTTCAGTATAAACCGTGACGTTCATTGGGCGGGCAACACCAATTGCGTAAGCCACTTGGATCTGACATTGTTTAGCCAAACCAGCGGCAACAATATTCTTGGCCACATAGCGCGCCGCATAGGCAGCAGAACGATCAACCTTAGTAGGATCTTTACCGGAGAAAGCGCCGCCACCGTGAGGGCAAGCACCACCATAAGTATCGACGATAATCTTACGGCCTGTTAAGCCGCAATCGCCTTGTGGGCCACCGATAACAAAACGACCTGTTGGATTGATCAAGAACTTAGTATCTTTTAACCATTCGGCTGGCAATACGGGACGAATAATCTCTTCCACGACGGCTTCGACGAACGAAGCTTTCATTTTATTGCCATCACTTTGGTCTGGGCTATGTTGAGTCGATAAAACCACCGTATCAATGCTATGTGGTTTGCCATCGACATAACGCATAGTCACTTGGCCCTTAGCGTCTGGGCGCAAGAATGGCAAACGGCCATCTTTGCGCAATTGTGCTTGACGCTCAACCAAACGGTGTGCGTAATAAATTGGCGCAGGCATCAACTCTGGCGTTTCATCGCAAGCGTAACCAAACATCAAACCTTGATCACCCGCGCCCGTATTCAAATGGTCATCTGAGGCATGGTCAACACCTTGCGCGATGTCGTTCGATTGCTTGTCATAAGCCACCAATACGGCACAGCCTTTGTAGTCGATACCAAACTCAGTATTGTCGTAGCCGATACGCTTAATCGTGTCGCGTGCCACTTGGATGTAATCCACATGCGCATTCGTCGTAATCTCACCTGCCAATACGACTAAGCCAGTATTTACGAGGGTTTCTGCAGCAACGCGAGAACGAGGATCTTGTTCAAAGATTGCATCTAAAATTGCGTCAGAAATTTGATCTGCAACTTTATCTGGGTGACCTTCAGAAACGGATTCTGAGGTAAAAAGGAAGTCATTTGCCATCGCAGGCTCCTATAAAAACGGTAAATCAACAAAGCCGCAGTGGGAGTAGTGCCTGCGACGCTTTAGCGAAATTTATTACCCGCTTCGCAAGTTGTCTATTTAACTCGGCGGGGGCTTTGCAAGTAGTTTGCATTGCCAATATGTGCTATTTTACGCCTCTTATTGCTTTCGTGTCGAATCACCTCCATTTTTTGCGGTTTATCGATATGATTTAGCGCAATCTATAGCGCCCAAGTCGCTCAATATTTAATTAATTTTCAAGTTCCACGGCACATGCTGATTCGTTTGTTTCGATTTTTATCGGTTTTCCCTTTGCCATTTCTGCACGTAGTGGGTGTGCTCTTGGGTTATCTCGTCTACGGGCTATCACCTACTTATCGTCGGCGCATGCGTGCCAATATGGCATTGGCTGGATATGAGCAACACATCGGTGTCGCCTTGCGCGAAGCAGGCAAAAATATTATGGAGTTGCCTTTAATTTGGCTAGGTCGCGCTGATAGACTTGCTGCCAAAGTCGAACTTGAAAACTGGGAAATCGCACAGCAAGCCATCGATGCCAAGCAAGGTGTAATTTTTTTAACACCGCATCTCGGTTGCTTTGAGTTGTCGGGTAAATCAATTGCCCTTCGCACCAAGATGACGGTTCTATATCGCCCACCTCGTAAAGAAGCGCTGAAACCGCTGCTCGAAGATGCGCGTGCTTCAAGTGGCATGTTGCTGGCACCGGCGAACTTATCCGGTGTGCGCGCACTGGCCAAAGCATTAAAACGAGGTGAAGCCATCGGCCTGTTGCCAGACCAAGTGCCACAACAAGGTGAAGGCGTATGGGCCGACTTTTTTGGTAAACCCGCTTACACCATGACCTTGTCTGCCAAATTGCATGCGATGACGGGCGCTCCCATTATTCTCACCTACGCAGAACGTTTGCCATTCGGCCGAGGATTCGTACAACGCTTCGTGAAATTTGAAGAACGCATGGACGGCGACCCTGCCCAGCAAGCTGAAGCCATCAATCGCGCCATGGAAAAGCTGATCGCTCAAGTGCCTGCACAATACTTTTGGAGTTACCATCGCTACAAAACACCTGATGGTGTCGCGGGTCCAAATGAGGCAAATGAGGCAGCTAAGGTCGCAAGTAACTCTATAGATCAGGAACAACAATGAGATTAGCCTTACTTGTAATGTGGCTGCTGCACTGGCTGCCACTGCCTGTACTGGCGCGTATAGGCGAAGCCTTAGGTAGCCTTTTATTCAAAGTACTTAAACGTCGCCGCCACATCTGTATGACCAACCTGCGCCTATGTTTCCCTAACATGACGGAGGAAGAACGAAGCGCCATCGCTCATCGTCATTTTCAAGTCTATGTACGTAGTGTTTTAGAACGAGGCATTTTGTGGTGGGGCTCTGAACGTCGTCTACGTCGCCTGATTCATATCGAATACGCTATGCCAATGGCGGAGATGGTTGCCACCCCTACGGTCTTTATGTGTCCCCATTTCGTCAGCCTCGATGTTGCGGGCGTAGCCGTCATGCTCGAATCTTCACTGTGCTCTATCTACACCAAACAAAGAAATAAAGTATTCGATCAAGCACTACGTAAAGGTCGTTCGCGCTTTCGCCCCGTCAAACTCTTCTCACGTGCTGAGGGAGTAAAACCTATTATTCGTGCGATGAAAGAAAATCTGCCTTTCTTCATGCTACCCGACATGGACTTCGGCTCTAAAGATGCGGAGTTTGTACCATTCTTCGGCATCCCTGCCGCCACACTCACAGCCTTGCCACGCATCGCTGCCGCTACTCACGCCAAGGTGATTCCGGTTATTGCGAGTATCCGTGAAGGCTACGATGGCTGGAACGTCAAATTTGATCAGCC
>CALKVB010000408.1 GCA_937996605.1 uncultured Oxalobacteraceae bacterium
CAGGGCGCCCGGCTGCGCCAAAGCGCGGCGTTGCCTCGGGCCACGATGACGCCACCGGTGGCCAGCAGGCTGGCGATCACGCATGTTACGATTCACTGGCAGACGATGACGGATCACGCGCTTCGGTGGCGTCACATCATCCAGCAGTGCGCTTGGATCATACTTACTAACTGGGATCGGATGACGGGTATATTCTTCGATATCCGGCAAGTTAAACGCGTAATCTTCACAAGCAAAACTGATCGCATGTCCACTACGGCCAGCACGGCCAGTACGGCCAATGCGATGCACATAATCTTCTGCGTTGTAAGGAAGATCAAAATTAATCACACAAGGCATTTCAGAAATATCGAGTCCGCGAGCAGCAACGTCGGTCGCAACCAAAATTTCAACTTCTCCGCGCTTGAATGCTTCGAGTGCGGCCATCCGTTCTTGCTGCGACTTATCACCATGAATTGCCGAAGCTTTGACACCTTGCTTGACCAGATGTACTGCCAAACGCGAAGCACCCATTTTCGTGTTGGAGAACACAATCACTTGTTTCAAACCACGTTCACGAATGATAAAGGACACCGCATCACGCTTTTCGTCCTCTTCAACCTTGTACAAAATTTGCGTGACGTTTTCAGAAGTCGCATTACTGCGTGCCACTTCTATCGTCACTGGATTAGACAAGAAACTCGCTGCAAGCTTTTTGATCTCTGGCGAGAAAGTCGCAGAGAACATCAGATTTTGACGTTGCTTCGGCAACAGATTAATGATGCGTTGCAGATCGGGCAGGAAGCCCATGTCGAGCATGCGATCCGCTTCATCCATGATCAAAATCTGCGTTTGTGAGAGATTAATCGACTTTTGCGCGACGTGATCTAACAAACGACCCGGCGTTGCAATCACAATTTCCACACCACCGCGCAAAATCGTCGTCTGCGGTGCCATATCCACGCCGCCGAACACCACTGTCGCACGCAAGTTGGTATAGCGCAGATAGGCTTTCACGTTATCAGCAACTTGATCTGCCAATTCACGCGTTGGTGTCAAAATCAAGGCTCGCACAGGATGACGCGCAGGCGATGCACTGCTGTTCGCATGTGTCATCAGCAATTGAATAACGGGCAAAGAAAAGCCGGCGGTTTTACCGGTTCCGGTCTGTGCCGCCCCCATCACATCGCGACCTTGCAGCACCACTGGAATCGCTTGCTCTTGAATTGGCGTAGGGTGTTCGTAACCCTGTTCGCTCAATGCGCGCAAAATTTCAGGTGCTAAGCCAAACGAATCAAATCGTGCTGGTGGGGAGTCATTATCGATCTCAGCTGGAATTACAATGTCGGTCATGTTGAACGCTAAACTGGCGAGCATCACAGATCGCGATGCTTGGCCATAGTTTCTTGTGCGGGGAATTATCTAATAGAGGCACATTATAACATCAAGCAGCTACATGCTTGATTTTTAAGCGAACTTCGAGGGGTTTGAAGAGCTTTTGACCAAAGGAACCCCTATCAGTATATTTATTTCTGCAAGGTTCGAGTGCTCATAACAGGCGATCCCAAGGGGGAACCAAGCCAGAGAAACGTTCCGCTAGAAAGTCGACCAGTAATCGAAGTGCCAAAGGTTGATGTTGGCGCGATAAATAAATGGCATGTATGCCCATGACCTCGGGCTCATACTCAGTCAGCAAGCCTACCAAACGGCCACTCGTTAAATCCTCGCCGACGTAATAAGTCGGCAACATGGCAATCCCAGCACCCTCTAACACCGCGCGCCGCAGAACCGCAGTCTCATTCGTCTGAAAACTCCATTGCACAGGAACTTCTACACTTACCCCTTGCTTGGTAAAGCGATACAACTTTCCGATACCAAATGCATGGGCAATGCATTGATGTTGAAGTAAATCGGCTGGCGAACTAGGATTGCCAAAACGTTGCAAATAGCTAGGGGCGGCACATAAACGAGAGCGACAAACTGCTAATGGGCGGGCAATCATTGCGGGGTCTAGATTATTCGTAATACGAACCGCCAAATCGACTCGCTCACCGACCAAATCGGCTGCTTTATCACCTGTGGACAAGATGAATTCAACTTGAGGATAGAGGCGCTGAAACTCGACTAGTGCACTAGTCAACTGGGCATCAGCAAAGGAACCTGAGGCTGTGATCCTCAAGACACCAGCAGGCTCTCGACTACGATCTGCAGCTAAGTGTCTTGCATCTTCCGCCAACTCCAGGAGTTGACGACAGGATGGCAAAGCCGCCATTCCAGCATCGGTTAGGCTTAATTTGCGCGTCGTCCTATGCAGAAGGCGCGCATCAAACCATTCCTCCATCGTTGCCAAGTAACGGCTCACCATGGCGGTCGACATCTCAAGTCGATCGGCTGCCAGCGTCATACTGCCAGAGTCAACGACTTCAATAAATACTTGGGCGGCGGTTAATCTATCCATTACAACGATTTATGCAATAAATATTCAATCAAACTAGACTTTATCAAATAATCCGAAGGAATTAAAGTTCTATCCGCAGTAACGCAAAAGCTGAATTTGAACCTGCGATTGGAATGCGAACAACAGCTAATGCGAATCACCCCACGATTTTTAGGCTAGGAATGACACAAAATCGCATCGATTTTGTGTTTGCCCTCACTACTCAGAACTTAAAGGATAGATATTATGTTTAACATCAAAAACTTGTTTCGCTTTGCTTTGCCTGCCCTCGCTTTGGGAGTAGTCGCTGCCGATGCCGCAGCTCAATCGGCACCATTAAACCTGAAGGTGTATAACGCTGAAGGCAATAGCTTCCATGTGAATGCGGTGGTAGTTTCAGGAAAGACTGAGGCAGTCGTTATCGACAGTGGTTTCACGCGAGCCGATGCACTTCGTGTTGCTGCCAACGTACTCGATAGCGGCAAGACCTTGAAAACCATCTTCATCAGCAACGCGGATCCCGACTTTTACTTTGGCGCTGAAGTCTTAAAAGAGATGTTCCCACAAGCACACGTGCTCACGACAGCCGCTGTACGCGAAAAAATCGAGGCGAAAATGGCAGGTAAAGTGGCATTCTGGAGTCCTAAAATGGGCGCTAACGCCCCTCGCCATCCTATCCTACCGGAGGTCATGAAAGGCAACACCCTAACTGTTGATGGCGAATTGATCGAAGTTCGTGGTACGACTGGAGCGTTGGCGCATCGCCCTTATACTTGGATTCCTTCGATCAAAGCAATTGTTGGCAATATCGCGATCTTCGGTAATTTGCACGTATGGACAGCAGATACACAAAAGCCTAGCGAACGCCAAGCTTGGTTTGCACAACTCGATGAACTCGAAGCATTACAAGCGAAGACGGTTGTTCCTGGTCATATGGCGGCAGGCACACAACTCGACAGCGGCAACATTCTCTATACACGAGAATATCTGCAACGTTTTGATCTTGAAGCCACCAAAGCAAAAGATGCTGATGGCCTAATCAAAGCAATGCAAGCGGCGTATCCCAATGCAGGCTTGGGTATCGCTCTGGATATCGGCGCTAAAGTAAACAAAGCCGAAATGCAGTGGTAATGCAGCGACTATGCCAATGAGTGCATTAGCGATAGTTGAAATGTGCTAGTGCATTACTGTAGAGCTCGGCCAAAACAAGCAGCAAATCGCGAATCGCATCAAAACACTGGTTACAAAAGATAAAAGTAAGAGTGCTGCGAGCACTCACTTCAAACAGACTCATCGATTCATGCAAGAACTCGGGGTGCAAGAATTTCCTAGCATGCCCATCGAGCACAAAGGTGGATTTCAAAAAAAACGATGTCGGTGTGTTTATTAGGGAGGCGCAGGCATTTACTGACTATCTGAAGGAAATACTTAGCCAGATTTCAGAGCAAGAAAAACACAGCACCGTAGAACGCGAGGACCTTGAATTTTACCCACGATATTGAGCCTGCCAAGAATGAAATCCAATATGTAATCTGGTTAGAAATTCGACAGTTCGTCGAAAATAAAAAAGGACTTGTCGAACAAGTCCTTTTTTATTTTTTAAATCTTGGTGGGCCTCCCCGGAGTCGAACCGGGTACCAACGGATTATGAGTCCGCTGCTCTAACCAGCATGAGCTAGAGGCCCTATTTGCTGGACGTAAAATGCACCCTGCAAAACAGGGCTCATTGTATTACAGAGGGCACAATCTACACAAGGTCAGAAGCCCTGAAAAGCGCGAATTCATTGGCATTCCTCGACTTTTCTCCGTTCAAATCACCTCGACAATTGAGATGCCCATTAAAAACAAAACCGCGCAACTTTTACGCTGCGCGGTTTTTAAGAACAAGTCACTGAAAAATTAGTTTCCTTCGAGGAAGCTCTTCAATTTATCCGAGCGTGAAGGATGGCGCAGCTTACGCAGCGCTTTTGCTTCTATTTGACGAATGCGCTCACGTGTTACATCAAACTGTTTCCCCACCTCTTCCAAGGTATGATCAGTCGACATCTCTACGCCAAAACGCATACGCAACACTTTCGCTTCTCGCGGTGTCAATGAATCCAGAACGTCTTTCACCACGTTACGCATAGAGGCATGCAAAGCTGCATCTGCTGGTGCCAAAGTGTGATTATCTTCAATGAAGTCACCCAAGTGAGAATCATCATCGTCGCCAATCGGTGTTTCCATGGAAATCGGCTCTTTCGCAATCTTCATGATCTTGCGAATTTTATCTTCCGGCATTTCCATCTTGATCGCCAATGTTGCTGGATCTGGTTCTGCACCAGTTTCTTGCAAAATTTGACGCGAGATGCGATTCATCTTATTAATGGTTTCAATCATATGCACAGGGATACGAATCGTGCGCGCTTGATCCGCAATAGAACGCGTGATCGCTTGACGAATCCACCAAGTTGCATAGGTTGAAAACTTATAACCACGACGATATTCAAATTTATCGACCGCTTTCATCAAACCGATATTACCTTCTTGAATCAAGTCCAAGAATTGCAAACCGCGGTTTGTATATTTTTTCGCGATAGAAATCACCAAGCGCAAGTTCGCTTCGGTCATTTCACGCTTCGCTTTACGCGCCTTCATTTCACCAGCAGACATCTTCTTATTGATGCCACGCAAGTCTGGCAATGGCAATACCACACGTGCCTGCAAATCAATTAATTTTTGCTGCAATTGCTGTACCGTTGGCACATTGCGACCTAAGACCGCACTGTAGGAATGTCCAGCATTCACTTCGCCTTCAACCCATGCAAGATTGGTTTCATTACCTGGGAAAACTTTAATAAAGTGCGAACGTGGCATGCCACAACGATTTACAACGACATCTAAAATTTGTTTTTCTACGTGGCGTACTTCATCAACTTGCCCGCGCAAAGTGTCACATAATTTTTCAACGACTTTGGCGGTAAAGCGTATGCCTAATAATTCGTTAGAAATTGCTTCTTGCGCTTTGACATAGGTTTTGGAGTTGTAGCCTTCTTTTTCAAAAGACTTACGCATCTTATCGAAGTTTTCCGAAATCACGGCAAACTTAGCGAGAGAATCACGTTTGAGTTGTTCGAGTTGCTCAGCTGAGATGCCTGCTGCTACTGCACCTGCGTCATCCTCATCTTCTTCCTCTTCATCCTCATCTTCGTCTTCATCGTCCTCATCAGTATCAGCAGCCACAACGGGGGCTTTTTCTTCTTCTGTTTCTGCGTTTGGATCAACCAAGCCGTCAACGATGTCGTCGACTTTGATTTCGTCGCTAGCGATACGATCAGCTTGTGCCAAAATTTCGGCAATCGTTGTTGGGCACGCAGAGATCGCTTGAATCATGTCTTTCAGACCTTCTTCAATTTTCTTCGCGATAACGATCTCACCTTCACGTGTCAACAGTTCAACCGTCCCCATTTCACGCATATACATACGCACTGGGTCAGTGGTGCGACCAGGTTCGTTTTCTACCGAAGTTAAAACGGCAATCGCATCAGCAGCAGCGACATCGTCATCACTGGCATCAGGCGTTTCATCAAGCGTTAAGTCGTCAGCTTCGGGTGCGCGCTCGTGAACAGGAATACCCAAATCGTTAAGCATTTGAATAATGTCTTCAATTTGCTCCGTTTCAGTGATAGATTCGGGTAAATGGTCATTTAATTCGGAATAAGTTAAGTAACCTTGTTCTTTGCCGCGCGAAATAAGGGCAGCAACCTGCGAGGTTGTTGGTGTTTCGTTTTCGTTTGGCGTGCGCTCGTTAGTCATACGAAGTTTTCTCTGTGATGCAGGCAGACTCCTAGTATAGCATAGCCTGTCAAGAAGGGTTTAAAGTTGTCTTAAATTATCATCAGTCATTTAAACAAGACTGACGTA
>CALKVB010000409.1 GCA_937996605.1 uncultured Oxalobacteraceae bacterium
GATTTGGCCGTAGTACCGCTGTTAATTCTGGTGCCGGCCTTGGCTACCGATTCCGAACATCTCACGGTGACCTTGAGCTTGGCTGGTGCGAAAGCTTCAGCAGTATTGTTTCTGCTGTTTTTTGTAGGTAAGCGCATAGTCCGTAGTTGGTTCACGATAGTGGTGAAACGGCGCTCGCAAGAATTATTCATGCTCAATCTCTTGCTGTTCACCTTAGGCGCTGCGTGGCTTACTGAGAAAGCCGGTTTGTCTCTTGCACTGGGGGCGTTTGTCGCAGGTATGCTAATTTCTGAAACCGAGTACAAACATCAGGTGGAAGAGGACATTAAATCCTTCCGTGACGTGTTGTTGGGTTTGTTCTTCGTGACGGTTGGCATGTTGCTCAATGTGAGCTTGGTACTGGAATATGGATGGCTGATTTTATTGTTACTTGCCGTTCCAGTGCTCATGAAATTCGGCTTGATTTTTGCCTTAGCGCGCTTATTCAAGGCACCAACAAGCGTGGCATTGCGTACCGGTCTTGGATTAGCGCAAGCCGGTGAATTCGGTTTTGTCTTATTGAATCAAGCGGGTGGGTTGAATTTGATCGATCCTTTGCTTCTCCAATTGATCTTGGCATCCATGGTAGTTTCCATGTTGATCTCCCCCTTCATTTTGGCCAAATCCGATTGGATCGTGAAAAAACTGTCAGCTAATGAATGGATGATGCAATCTTTAGCGCTGACGCAAATTGCAGCGCGTACTATGAAGACCAAAAAACACGTCATTATTGCTGGTTTTGGCCGTAGTGGGCAGAGCCTCGCACGTTTGCTCAGTGACGAAAAGATCGATTACCACGCGCTCGATCTTGACCCTGATCGCATCAGTGAAGCGCAGATCGCTGGCGCCAATGTTTCGTATGGTGATGCGGGGAGGCGTGAAAGTTTGATGGCGGCCGGTATTAATCGCGCAGCGGCTTTGGTCATTACCTATACGAATACCGCTTCAGCACTAAAGATTCTGCATTTGGTGCATGAACTTAATCCTAGTTTGCCGGTGGTGGTGCGTAGTCATGACGATACTGATTTAGAAAAATTGCGTGCGGCTGGTGCAACTGAAGTGGTGCCGGATTTGATGGAAGGCAGCCTAATGCTGGCATCGCATGCCCTGGTTTTGCTTGGTGTTCCCCTGCGGCGTGTGGTGCATACTGTGCAGGTTGCACGCGATGCGCGCTACGAATCTTTGAGGGGCTTTTTCCATGGCGCGAGTGATGCTGCAGATGATGCAGAGAGCATGCAATTACGTTTGCACACCGTTGTCTTAAAAGAGCGTAGTAAGCATATCGGTAAGGCGATATCAGAGCTAGGCTTGGTAGAAACAGGCGTTGATATTACGGCGGTTCGACGTGGTAAGCAAAGACTCGATCCAACGCCAGATTTACAACTCGAAGCCGCAGATGTCATCGTCCTGCGCGGTACCGCTGACGGCGTTACGCGTGCCGAGCAGAAATTGATGAAATAGTGATGGGTGCCGCCACAGCACCTTTATGCAGAACAGAAGTTTTAGATTCAACAGGAATAATATGATCGACTCCAAAGATTTCATCAAACAACATATCCGTACCGTGCCAGACTGGCCGCAAGCGGGCATACAGTTTCGCGACATCACCCCTTTATTACAAGACCCACAGGTTTTCCGTGTATTGATCGATATTTTCTTAGAACGTTATGCGAATGCAAACCTGAAATATGTCGCTGGCCTAGATGCTCGCGGCTTTATTCTCGGTTCGGTCATCGCCTATGAATTGAATCTCGGCTTTGTCCCGATTCGCAAAAAAGGAAAACTGCCCTTTCATACGATTTCAGAAGAATACGATTTGGAATATGGCAGTGCTACGGTAGAGCTACATACCGATGCTTGTAAGCCTGGAGATCGTGTCTTGTTAGTCGATGATTTGATAGCGACAGGCGGCACTATGCTAGCGGGTAAAAAGTTACTGGAACGTCTTGGTGCGGAGGTGATTGAAGCCGCGGTGATTGTCGATTTGCCCGAACTTGGCGGCTCGAAATTGATCGAGGATAGTGGCTTGAAAGTTTTCACCGTATGCAATTTTGAAGGTCATTAATTGTGATTGAGCGATGTTTTTGAATTAAGATTTGACGGTTTTTAATTTTAATTTGGCAATAAAAACTATCTATAATTCTGGCTGCTCGTTTTGCTAGCGGTCTTTTTTGCGTTATACTTCGACTTCTCCAAGGAGCGCTGCGACGGATATCGCGATAGGCAATTCAATCGAATTGGTCTGTCGATGATCATTCTGCCAGGCTTGGATCCAGCGAGTGGTCCGATTATTGATCTAGTGATCGACTATCTCTCAGCAACTGCGCTCACGTTACTTTTTTCTTGATTAATCTTAGAAAGGAGGGCGTGAGAACGCCGCCATCATGACTACACAAACTACACCAAACTTAGCACAAGACTTCGTTGTTGCTGACTTGAGCCTTGCCGATTGGGGCCGTAAAGAAATTCAAATCGCTGAAACTGAAATGCCAGGCTTAATGGCGATTCGTGAAGAGTTCGCGGCAAGCCAACCTTTGAAGGGTGCACGCATTACCGGTTCTTTGCACATGACGATTCAAACCGCCGTGTTGATCGAAACTTTGAATGCACTCGGCGCAGAAGTACGTTGGGCTTCATGCAATATCTATTCAACGCAAGACCATGCTGCTGCAGCAATTGCAGCAGGCGGTACACCGGTGTTCGCATTCAAAGGCGAAAACCTCGATGAATACTGGGAATTCACACACCGCATTTTTGAATGGAAGGACGGTGGCTACTCCAACATGATTCTGGATGATGGTGGCGATGCGACTTTGTTGCTACACCTCGGTACGCGTGCTGAATCTGATATCTCTGTCTTGAACAATCCAGGTTCCGAAGAAGAAATTTGTTTATTCAATTCGATCAAAAAACATTTGGCGGTTGACGCGACTTGGTACTCCAAGCGTTTAGCTGCCATCAAAGGCGTAACGGAAGAAACGACCACGGGTGTGCATCGTTTGTATCAAATGCATAAAGACGGCAAATTAGCGTTCCCTGCAATTAACGTGAACGACTCTGTGACGAAATCGAAGTTCGATAATCTCTACGGCTGCCGTGAGTCTTTGGTCGACGGCGTTAAGCGCGCGACTGACGTTATGATCGCTGGTAAAGTTGCGGTGATTGCTGGTTATGGTGATGTAGGTAAGGGTTCCGCTCAGGCGATGCGTGCTTTATCCGCACAAGTGTGGGTTACAGAAATCGATCCTATCTGCGCATTGCAAGCGGCAATGGAAGGCTATCGCGTAGTGACGATGGATTACGCCTGCGAGCATGGCGACATCTTCGTGACGACAACAGGCAACTATCATGTCATCACGCACGAACATATGTTGAAGATGAAGGATCAAGCGATCGTTTGTAACATCGGTCACTTCGATAACGAAATCGACGTTGCCTCACTCAAGCAATACAAGTGGGACAATATTAAGCCACAAGTAGATCACGTGATTTTCCCATCTGGTCGTCGTATTATTTTGTTGGCTGAAGGTCGTTTGGTGAACTTGGGTTGCGGTACTGGTCACCCTTCCTATGTAATGAGCTCTTCTTTCGCGAATCAAACCATCGCGCAAATCGAATTGTTCTGCAACACCGACAAATATCCAGTTGGTGTGTATACCTTGCCTAAACATCTCGACGAAAAAGTAGCCCGTCTGCAATTGAAAAAACTCAATGCGCAATTGACTGAGTTAACGGAAGAGCAGGCAAACTACATCGGCGTGAAAAAAGAAGGTCCATACAAACCAGAACACTATCGTTATTAATTGAGAACTGACGCAGAATCGATAATGGCGTCCTTGTGTTTGCGTCGCCATCGTGATTTTGCGAAAGTGTCGAAATTGATGTGAACTAACCGGATCAATGAACTTGATTCGCTGGTCCGGTTAAGAGTGTTTGTCTTCAAATCTTATGGAGGCGCCATGCGTCTGCTGGCTACTTGGCTAATTAATGCGATCGCATTGTTGGCACTGCCCTATTTGCTGAGCTCGATTTCCATCGACAGTTTTGCGACCGCATTACTGGTTGCAGTGGTACTGGGTTTTGTAAATACGGTGATTCGCCCCATCCTCTTGGTGTTGACTTTGCCTGTTACCTTGGTCAGTCTCGGCTTGTTTATTTTTGTAATCAACGGTCTGATGTTCTGGGCTGTTGCGAGCTTGATTGATGGCTTTCACGTGGGTGGTTTTTGGTCTGCAACATTTGGTGCGATTTTGTACAGCATTACCTCTTGGGCGCTTTCCACTTTATTGTTGAACAACGATGAAAACACATAATTTTAGTATTGAATTTTTCCCGCCAAAGACGGAAGACGGTACGCAAAAATTACGTGCCACACGTGCCAAATTGGCCGAGCTAGACCCTAAATATTTCTCAGTGACTTTCGGTGCTGGTGGTACCACTCAGCAAGGCACTTTAGATACGGTGGTCGAGATCCGTAAGGAAGGCTTTGATGCCGCTCCACATTTGTCTTGTGTTGGCGGTAGTAAGGACTCAATTCGTCAAATTCTGAAAACCTATCAAGAGCACGATATCCGTCGCTTAGTTGCGTTGCGCGGCGATCTGCCAAGTGGTTACGGTATGGGTGGTGAATTCCGTTATGCGAATGAATTGGTTGAATTTATTCGTGCAGAAACGGGCGATTGGTTTCATATCGAAGTTGCGGCATATCCTGAAATGCATCCACAGGCGCGTTCGCCACAAGACGATTTGAATAACTTCGTTCGCAAAGTAAAAGCAGGTGCGAATGCGGCAATCACCCAGTATTTTTACAATGCCGATGCGTACTTTCAGTTCGTCGAGAATGCCCATAAGGCTGGCGTTGACGTTCCTATCGTCGCTGGCATCATGCCGATTACTAATAGTAGTCAGTTGATGCGTTTCTCGGAAATGTGCGGTGCTGAAATCCCACGTTGGGTGCGTTTGAAATTGGCGAGTTTTGGCGACGACAGCGCTTCGATCAAAGCTTTTGGTTTGGATGTGGTCACACAAATGTGTGAGCGCTTGTTAGCGGGCGGCGCTCCGGGTTTGCATTTCTATTCTTTGAATCAAGCAGCGGCTACCACTGAAATCTGGAAACGCTTGCTGGCGTAATTGCAGTACTGTTGTTGGTAACGAAAACGGAGGCTAGACCTCCGTTTTTTGTTGCCCGATTGGGTGCGCTCCTCTAGACTTCTTAGCAATAGACAAAGTGAGACTATATGGATCGTGGAAACTCAAAAAAGCGCGTGGCCTTATTCATCATCGCGGGGGTGATTCTGCTTTGCGTGGGGCTCGTTTATTTTTTCTTCAGTGATAGGAGTGCTGAAGAGCTCAGCACTTCGGAACGGAGTGCGAGAAAAACTCAGACAGCGCGTGCGGATGGCGACGATAATCAAAGCAGAAAAGTGCCCAACCAAGTAAGTCAGACGTTCTCTAAAGTGAGTGAAGCAAGTCAATCCACACTGACGAAGTTGAAGTTCAATAATGCAGATGAACTTTGTAAGGATTTCGCAGAAAAAGCGTCGCCTCAATGGACCGAGGATCAATTTGCAGAGGCTCTGATGGATCACATTCGAAGTGATGATCATGCGCTTGAAGACTGGTTACAATCGATAACGAGTGTTGGCTCTCCGAGACAAAAGGGCGCTGCCCTGTCATTGTTGCTCGCATCAATCGATAGGAAAGTGCGGAAAGAAGTTTATGCACAAACACCGAACTGTGACCAATTGAAAGAGTGTTCTGGACCGTTGGAAGCCCTAGTCGGGCAGAAGACTAGTCCGTATGCCTATGCTTTGGTGAATCACGCCATTTACTCGTCCGATCCGGTTCTGTACGGGATGGCGCACAATATTTGTAAGCGCTTTAGCTTCGACGATGATACCGTGTGTGATCGGGTTGGAGCTTTGCAGTGGATGAAGATCGATCCTGATAATGGAGTAGCAGCGTTGTACGCACTCGGCGAATTGAAATTGCCTCCGCCTAATCACGACCAGACCGCTTTTGAAAATGCACTATATCGCTTAAGTCAGGCAAACAAATTTGATCTTTACTTCGACGTAGGGAATGAGCTGCCAGCTTTACCGTCTACCTTGGATGATTACCAACATCGGACGGAATTAGAATCCTTGCGTGCTTATTTCTGGGATATCACACCATTACCTCCACATACGAACATCACTAAAGCTTGTAGCGGTGAATACTTGAAGAATGCCAATCGCCGTTCTTTGTGCGAAAAAGTCGCGAATCAGTATCTACGTGAGAATGCGTTTTTACTTGATCGCGCTATTTTTTTGAAGTTGGCTGCGCAATTGGGGGGGGAGCGGAATAGCCTGCAAAAATATAGGGATGATCAGGATGAAGTGAATGGCTATTACATAGCACGCAACGAGCGCCAGAAACAGCAACACCAAGATTCATCAGGACGAGCAACAGCATGTCACGGCATTTTGAAGAAATATGCTGATGTGAGCAGGTATGCGTCGCAAGGGGAATTCAAGCAGTTCCAACAAGAGGCCAAACAATTCGGTCTGTCGCGCGAGGAACTCATCAACATCGGACGTCGTTCAAGGGGGACGCGTTCAGACTAAGCATGCATAAGGTCTGAACTGCGAATTGCATTAACAATTGTAGGAAATGAAGTGTAATAAACGGATACTATGCGTCAGGTAAATTTCTCCAAATTTCTTTTAGCAGTGATTGTAGTGCTTGCCGTGCTTTTCGTTATTACGCTGCTTTTGCTTCGTGATCTCTTGGATGAGAATGAGAATGTTCAAGACGCGACCTCTATCTCGAAATATTCATCGAAGGAGGCAGGTGGCAAGAGTTTGACGCTCGGAGATACGGCCACGCCGATTGTATCGAAAGGAGGTAAAAATGAAGCAAAACCTTCAGTAGCTGCTAGGTTCTCCGACGAAACTGAACTCTGCAAAAACTTTGCAACAGATAAATTAATTAAGTCTGACCCATTTCAGTTCTTTGACGCATTACAGAGTTATTTGCATGCCTCAGATCACACAGTTGAAGCGTGGCTGCGGGATGTTGCAAATAATGGTTTGCCGAGGCAACGAGGTGCTGCTTTGTCCTTGCTGTTGGCCATCGATGTACGAGCAGCACAGAAGCTTATTTTCGATAAAAATTCAAATTGTGATCAGAGCAATCAATGCGCTGAAACCTTACGAACTGCGTTGCTAGAGAAGACAAATCCTGATCTGACGACCTTGCTCCAACTCGCCATTTACACATCAGATCCCAAGCTCTATGGAATGGCGTACAACGCATGTCATAGTGGGCCGTTTTACGCGACAAATTTGTGCGCGCGACTAGGTGCAGCACATTGGCTTCAGCGTGACCCCGATAACGGCGCTCCTGCGATGTACGTTCTAGAGGAAATGAAAATGCCTACATCGAGCGATGACGCAACGGCGCTCGAAAATGCATTGTATCGACTGAGTTTGGCCAAGCAGTTCGATCATTATCTTGATATTGTGGATGAACTACCTCCTTTACCGACCGATATTAGTGATTATCAGCATAGGACAGAGCTAGCGGCGTTGGCCTATGAGCACGTGATCATGATGCCCATCCCTCCACGCAAAAATATTTTGACTGCGTGTAATGAAGAGGCAGTTAAACAACCCCAACGTCGCCTGACTTGCATCACGATCGCCAATCAATTACTGCGTGATAACGCCTCTTTGTTTGATCGAGCGGCGTTTATGCAATTGTCGCGTCATTTAGATTGGGACAAGGAAAAGCTGCAAAGAATTACGGATGACTTTGATCTGGCTCGTGCCTATTTTCGCGAAATCATGCGGCGTGAGGCTCAGCAGGTGCAACAGAGCCCAGGGCGAACGACAGCATGCCATATGAATTTGAAGCAAATGGATAGGACTCTCAAGAATCTAAAAAGTGGTGAGTTCGCGATGTACTTAGAAGATGCAAAGACCTTCGATATTCCACGAGAGGAGTTAATCAAGATGGGGCGCCGTTTGAGGGCGCCGAAGTAGCGGGCACACTAATTCTTTAGTGGATTTTGGATTTTGGTAGCCTGAATGATTGTGGAGGAGGGAAGTCGCTTCCCTCCCTCCATCTTTACGCAAAGATCTTCTGCAATTCGACGCCCGGTTCGGCTGCGCGCATAAAAGCTTCACCGACCAAGAAACTATGCACGTTTGCCGCGCGCATGGTGGCGACATCTTCGCGTGTGAAGATTCCTGACTCCGTGATAATGAGTTTATCGTTAGGAATACGCGGTAACAGTCCTATCGTTGTATCTAGGCTGACTTCAAACGTACGTAGATTACGATTGTTGATGCCGACTAGATTTGTTTTCAATCTCAGTGCGGCATCTAGCTCCTCACCATTATGCACTTCTACTAGAACGCTCATCCCAAGTTCATGCGCACAAGCTTCAAGCTCTGCCATCAGACCGTGATCGAGTGCGGCCACAATCAATAGAATACAGTCCGCACCCCAATGCCGAGCTTGATACACTTGGTAAGGGTCTATCATGAAATCCTTACGCAATACCGGTAAGTTGCAGGCAGCGCGAGCTTGTTTGAGGTATTCAGGTGTTCCTTGGAAAAATTTTTCGTCGGTGAGTACTGATAAACAGGCGGCACCGTGCTCTGCGTAACTCTTAGCAATTTCTGCAGGGACAAAATGTTCGCGAATGACACCTTTGGAGGGAGAAGCCTTCTTAATTTCCGCGATGACTGCGGCTTGTTGCGCTTCTATCTTGTGTCGTAAGCTCGTTTCGAATCCACGAATACTTTGCTGCGCTTCTCGATTGCTTTCCACATCGCTGCGCAGACTTGCATAGCCTTGCTGCCTCTTGGCGAGCGCGACTTCTTCAACTTTTACTTCAATGATCTTTTTCAATATGTCTGACATACGTATTCCTGATGAAAACCGCTTTCAATTCTCACTTACCGAGTTGATGTGTGACGTCGATGAGTTGCTCCAATTTAGCTTTGGCTGCGCCCGATGAAATTGCGGCTTGCGCTTTTTTCACACCATCGGCGATGGAGTCAGCGATGCCAGCTCCATACAGCGCGGTACCTGCGTTTAAACTCACAATGTCGGTTGCTGGACCCGCGACGTTGTTGAGTACATCTAAAATACGCGCCTTGGATTCCTCTGCACCTGATACTTTGAGGCTACGGTTAGAAACCATCTGTAATCCGAAGTCTTCTGGGTGTATGTCGTACTCACGAATTTCACCATTAACAAGTTCGCCAACCATGGTCGGTGCGCCGAGTGAGACCTCATCCATATTATCGCGTCCCCAAACAACGATAGCATGTTGAGCGCCGAGGCGTTGTAAGACACGCACTTGAATACCAACCAGATCAGGATGGAATACGCCCATCAAAATATTGGGTGCGCCCGCAGGATTGGTCAGTGGTCCGAGAATGTTGAAGATAGTGCGTACGCCTAATTCACGGCGTACGGGAGCCGCATGCTTCATTGCGGCATGATGATTAGGCGCAAACATAAAACCAATATTGGTTTGTGCGATTGATTGCGCAATTTGTTCCGGTTGCAGATTGATGTTGACACCTAAAGATTCTAAAACATCGGCACTACCAGACGAAGAAGAAACGCTGCGCCCGCCATGTTTGGCAACCCGAGCTCCAGCCGCTGCTGTAACGAACATCGATGCGGTTGAGATGTTAAATGTATGGGCGCCATCGCCACCAGTACCGACGATGTCGATCAAATGTTTGGTATTAGCCATCGGTACTTTAGTGGAGAACTCGCGCATCACTTGTGCCGCCGCCGTGATCTC
Source organism: uncultured Oxalobacteraceae bacterium (assembly GCA_937996605.1). GTDB lineage: Bacteria > Pseudomonadota > Gammaproteobacteria > Burkholderiales > Burkholderiaceae_D > Undibacterium. Next base: position 9,848 of record CALKVB010000409.1, read on the forward strand.
GCCTATGCTTTCTTTCTTGACGCGTAAGCCCATCGTTAGGGCAGCGATCATGATCGGTGACATTTCACCTCCCATGATTTTACGGAAGAGATGCAGCATCTCATCGTGAAAAATTTCGCGATGTTCGATGAGACGGGTGAGCGCTTCTTGTTGAGAGATAGTCATCTTATTTTCCGATCAAAAAATTTTTCAATAAGGCGTGGCCGTGTTCTGACAGAATCGATTCTGGGTGAAATTGCACACCTTGTAAATCGAACTCCTTGTGTCGCACACCCATGATTTCGCCATCCTCGGTCCATGCGGTCACTTCTAGGCAATCTGGTAGGCTGGAACGCTCAATCGCTAATGAGTGATAGCGCGTGACAAGGTAAGGACTCGGCAAATCACTGAAGACACCAACACCTGTGTGTGCGATCGGTGAAGTTTTTCCATGCATGACTTCTTTGGCACGGATTACTTTGCCACCAAAAGCTTCGGCGATACTTTGATGCCCCAAGCACACACCGAGAATCGGCAGCTTTCCTGAAAAGTGTTTGAGAACCGGCACTGAAATGCCAGCCTCCAATGGTGTGCAAGGTCCAGGGGAAATGCAAATACGATCAGGCTTGAGTGCTTCGATTTCCTCAATCGTGATTTCGTCATTACGGTAAGTGCGAACGTCCTCACCCAACTCAGCAAAATATTGCACGAGGTTGTAGGTGAAGGAATCGTAGTTGTCTATCATTAGTAACATTCTTAATATCCTTGTCTAGCTAGAGAACCCCTCAACGCCGAGACGCTGAGGCGCCGAGCGGCGCAGAGAAATTCGTTTGATGCCGTCTTTCAATACGGGGACCATAAAATTTATAAGAAGAGCGGTTTCAACGCCTGTTAGTCGCAAATAAGTGAGCACCTGCGCCTTGTGAATCTCTTGAACCTTCTCAATTGATTTGAGCTCGAGTAACAAACTGTTTTCGACCAAAATATCTAATCGATATGCTGCATTAATTTCTTTACCTTTGTAGTGGATCGGTAGAGTGATCTGACGCGTGAAATGAATTCCTCGTAGTGATAGTTCGTGACACAGGCATTGTTCATACGCACTTTCAAGCAATCCTGGACCAAGGACTCTATGTACCTCAATTGCGGCACCAATGACTCTCTCCGTTAAGGTGTCATTCGGCGCCTCCGCGTCTCGGCGTTGAGGGGTTTTTATGTTGACTGCATCCACTTAAATGTCCCCATCTAAGCCATCCTGCACCTGCTCGGCTGCGCGCAACATCGCGCGTGCTTTGTTTTCAGTCTCTTGCCATTCCATTTCGGGAATCGAATCTGCGACGACGCCGGCGGCAGCTTGCACGTACAGCATGCCATCCTTGAGAACGCCAGTGCGAATCGCAATCGCTAGATCCATCTCTCCACCGAAAGACAAGTAGCCGCATGCACCACCGTAAATGCCGCGTTTTATCGGCTCAAGTTCATCGATCAATTCCATCGCACGCACTTTCGGTGCGCCGGATAGTGTGCCTGCAGGGAAGGTGGCCTTGAGAACATCAAGATTCGACATGTTGGGCTTCAATATACCTTCTACGTTCGAAACGATATGCTGCACATGTGAGTACTTTTCAATCACCATTTTTTCGGTGAGCTTGACGCTACCGGTCTGTGCGATTCGGCCGATATCGTTGCGAGCTAAGTCAATCAACATCACATGTTCGGCGATTTCTTTTGGATCAGCGAGTAGTTCCACCGCGAGCTCTTCATCCCGTTCTGGTGTGGCGCCACGTGGCCGTGTTCCCGCAAGTGGGCGGATCGTAACTTTTTTATTGCCGTCACTGAGTTGTTCGTTGCGAACCAAGATTTCGGGTGAAGCACCAATCACGTGCATGTCGCCGAAGTTATAGAAATACATGTAAGGCGATGGATTAATCGATCGCAGCGCGCGGTACAAAGAAAGTGGGGAATCAACATAGGGTTTCTTAATCCGTTGTCCTATTTGAACTTGCATCAGGTCACCGGCCATAATGTACTCTTTGGCTTTGAGTACAGCGTTGAGATAATCTTCTTTGGCAAAATCACGAATAGCTTCAGTACGCACAGACGCAGATGTAATCGGTACATCAACGCTGCGGCGTAACATGGCGCGCAAATCTTTGAGGCGTTGACGGGCTTTACTCCATGCTTCTGCTTGAGTGGGATCAGCATAGACGATGAGATAAAGTTTGCCAGAAACATTATCGATCACCGCAAGTTCCTCGGTTAAGAGTAATTGAATATCGGGTAGACCTAAATCATCTTTCGGTGCTGTTTTCTCTAAACGTTTTTCGACGTAGCGCACCGCATCGTATCCGAAATAGCCAGCAAGACCACCGCAGAAACGTGGCAGGCCAGGGCGTAGAGCAACGCGGAATCTTGATTGGTATTCAGCAATAAAATCTAAAGGATTACCCTCGAAACTTTCGATGCTGACGCCATTTTTAATCACTTCGGTGCGAAAGCCGTAAGAGCGTACCACGGTGGAGGCTGGCAAGCCGATGAAAGAGTAGCGTCCGAAACGTTCTCCACCTTTGACAGATTCAAGTAGAAAACTATGCTTTCCACCATTAGTCGATTGCGCCAACTTGAGGTATAGGGTGAGCGGCGTTTCCAGATCGGCGAAGGCTTCGGCAATCATCGGAATACGGTTGTAGCCTTGGGCGGCGAGTGATTTAAATTCAAGTTCAGTCATGATATCGATCGTGCGTTAAATGTGCTGCATCCGTTTGTTCAAGCTCAACGCGAGATAGAGGTCGAGATGGTCGACGTAGCTAGCGCCAGAGTTTGAAAGACAACATCAAAACAGCAGGCAAAACTTTATGCGAAAACTACAAAAAACTTGTCAAAGATGACGAGAGATGAAAAAACGTCGTTGGCGCGGATCAGGGTTTGGATAAAACTCAGACACACAGACGAAAGCGCCCACGCTGGTCAGTTAGATTGCCAGCGTCGCCATAGCCAGGCCTCAAAGGTGCCTGGGATAGTTGAAGGACGTTTCTTATCGAGGAACATTCTATTTGTGATAGAAGCTTGATGAAATTAATGAATTTTTTTTGCTGACTAAAATTTGTGCAACAGCCAACAATGTCTCGACTATACCATCACTTTCGATGGTTTGTACAGCCTCTCCGTGGTTGTAGCCGTAAGGCACGATCAATACAGGACAACCCGCGGCTCTAGCTGCAGCGGCATCATTGGAGGAGTCACCAATCGCCAATACTTGACTCGGCGGCAGTTCCAGCGCTTTGCATGCTTCTATCATGGGCATAGGGTCGGGTTTCTTGCGCGAAAATGAATCGCCGCCATAAACGAAGTCAAAAAACTGATTCAAGCCTTTCTTGGCTAGAAGCGGTGTGGTGAAGTTCAGTGGTTTGTTTGTCACGCAAGCGAGTTTGAGCCCTTGCGCTTTAAGTGCTTGCAAACCTTCTACAACCTTTGGGTAGAGTGTGCTGTAGTCACCATTGATTGCGAGATAGTGTTTTTCGTAGCTCGCCATAGCACGTGCGAAATGGCGTTCGACTTCGGCGGGTTCTGAATCGACAGAGAGGACGCGCTGTACTAAGTTTGCCGAACCTTTGCCAACAAAGTTGGTAATGGTAATAAGATCGAGGGCAGGTAGTGAAAATTCCTCCCGCATACGATTGATGGCAACCAAGAAGTCAGGAGCAGTGTCCAACATAGTGCCGTCGAGGTCGATAATGAGGGCGCGAATATCGGAGAGCTTGTTCATCACTAATGATTGGAAGAGTGAAGTAGAGAAGATCGAAAATGTGTATTGTGAACTAGGGGCTCTCATACAGAGTATGCCCCTCAGCGCCTCGAAGCTTATTTGGGAGCGATCGTTATGATTAAGCGACCTGCGCTAGCTCTGCTCGCATCGCATCAATTACGGCTTTGTAGTCAGGCTTGCCAAAAATAGCAGAGCCTGCGACGAAAGTGTCGGCTCCGGCTGCCGCGATTTCACGAATATTATCGATCTTCACCCCGCCATCAACTTCGAGCAAAATATCGCGACCTGATTCGTTAATCAATTTGCGAACAGCCGCAATTTTCTTCAGTGTATGTGGAATAAATGATTGTCCACCAAAGCCTGGGTTGACGGACATTAACAAAATGATGTCGAGTTTATCCATCACGTGTTCGAGGACATGTAAAGGCGTCGCTGGGTTGAGTACTAAACCAGCCTTGCAACCGTGGTCACGGATTAATTGCAAGCTGCGATCGATATGTTCCGACCCTTCCGGATGAAAGGTGATGATATTGGCGCCTGCCTTAGCGAAGTCTGGAATAATGCGATCAACAGGTTTGACCATCAGGTGTACGTCGATAGGAACTTGCACATGAGGACGGATCGCTTCGCATACCAAAGGGCCTATCGTTAAGTTGGGCACATAGTGATTATCCATCACATCGAAATGTATGATGTCAGCACCGGCTGCAACAACGTTGCGTACTTCCTCCCCAAGTCGGGCGAAATCGGCAGAGAGAATACTGGGGGCGATACGATAGGTAGTCATGGTGGTTGAAGGCTTCAAAAGTTGGTGAAGAGGTGCTTTGGCCCGCAAAGCTATACTAAAGCGATATTTTACTCCTGCAGATCTTGTCGTGCTCTAGTAAGATGCAATCTTTCGGTAAAACGATACTTAATTGGGATCTTAAAACATATGACTAAGTATGCCTTTAGTGTGAACGTGGTAACGCAGTACCTTGAGGATCAGTCCAATCCAGATAAGCGTAATTTCGTTTTTGCTTACACCATCACGATTAAGAATACTGGAGATGTCCCAGCGCAGTTAATCTCCCGGCACTGGATTATCACCGATGCCAATAATAAGGTGCACGAAGTGCAAGGTTTGGGCGTAGTTGGGCACCAGCCTTTATTAAAGCCCGGCGAAGGCTTTGAGTACACGAGTGGCAGTTCACTAGAAACTCCACACGGCACCATGAAGGGCATTTATTTCTGTGTCGCCGAGGACGGACATCGTTTTGAGGTGACGATTCCAGAGTTTGTGTTGTCCCTGCCGCGTACCTTGCATTAAGATTACGAAGAGAGCGACTTATTCCTTTGGATCTTTGGATGAGTCGGACTTCTTATTGGGGCGACCGGAAAACATGGTCCACCAAATGATGAATACAAAAATAAAAAATGCGCCGAAGGCCTCGAGTGCAAGTAGCCACATAAATTATCCAGTACAAAATGTGAAAGAGGTGCGCATTCTAGCAGACTCACCTCGAGGGTGATGTCGCATGAGCCTTCTTCAGATCTGCATCCGGATCAGGTTTGTCGTAGACCCAAGTCACCCTAAGCATTATGATAGTGGCTTAGGACTATATTCAAAACGAGAACAAAATTTCAGGAGCAAAGCATGGAATATCAAAACATTATCGTAGAAGTGAAGGAAAAAGTTGGCGTCATTACGCTCAATCGCCCAAAAGCACTCAATGCCCTCAATGATCAGCTCATGGATGAGCTTGGCCATGCACTTTTGGCTTTCGATCAAAATGATGACATTGGTTGTATGGTGATTACGGGTAGCGAAAAAGCATTCGCTGCAGGCGCCGATATTGCAGCGATGGCTGATTACACTTATATGGATGCCTATAAAGGTAATTATGTGACTAAAAACTGGGAGCATATCTTGAGAGTGCGTAAGCCTGTGATCGCGGCGGTTGCTGGATATGCATTGGGTGGTGGCTGTGAGTTGACGATGATGTGTGACTTCATTATCGCAGCTGACAATGCGAAGTTCGGTCAACCAGAAATTAAGTTGGCGACTTTGCCTGGTTGTGGTGGTACGCAGCGTTTGCCGCGTGCGATCTCTAAATCGAAGGCAATGGATTTGTGTTTGACGGCGAGATTAATGGATGCTAACGAAGCAGAACGCGCTGGCTTGGTTTCTCGCGTAGTGCCCTTGGAAAAATTGATGGAAGAAACCTTGGCTGCAGCTAATACGATTGCATCAATGTCCTTGCCTGTAGTGATGATGATTAAAGATGCGGTGAATCGCTCGTTTGAATCTGGTTTAACGGAAGGCGTTAACTATGAACGTCGTTTGTTCCATGCGAGTTTTGGAACGCATGATCAACGCGAAGGTATGCATGCTTTTTTAGAGAAGCGTCCTGCAAACTTTAAGAACATGTAATGTAGAAAAGTTACAGCGCCTTAAGTTAGAGAACTTTATAAGTAGAAAAAAACGCCCCGCGCTAGCGGGGCGTTTTGTTTTGGTAGTTTGCCTTCTTTAATCAACTCGAGTCAGTATTAGTCTAGGAGAAAGAATTTAATATAAATAATTTAGAAGGCACTTGCCGAGCCGCATCTTTTCTTGCTATAGTTCGCCTCCCGCAGAAATGCGGAGTAAGAAAAAAGAGTGGTAAGCCAGTCAATGGCCTCAAGAGTTTCGATGGATGTAAATGAAATAAATCGAAGCGAAGTTTAGAAAGATTAAACGAGGGGGTTGACGAGAATTTAGAAAGGCTGCATAATCTCGTTTCTCTGCTGCTGACGAACAAAACGATTCGAAGCAAATTGCAAAAACCGAGGTGTTAAAACTGAGTGGTGAGCAATAAGTAGATCAGATCTTTAACAATTAACAGTCAATAAATGTGGGCACTTGATAGTGAAGGCGACTAACTGCTTAGGTAGTTAGGAAACTTAAAAAATATCAAATGTTCACAAGAAGTAAAGATAAGACGCGATAGTGAGTAATCATTATCGCAACTGTCAGTATTTTGAGTGAGCGACTCGTTCGAAAGAACGAATTCCAGAAATGGAAACAAGTAACAGAGATTGAACTGAAGAGTTTGATCCTGGCTCAGATTGAACGCTGGCGGCATGCCTTACACATGCAAGTCGAACGGTAACAGGTCTTCGGATGCTGACGAGTGGCGAACGGGTGAGTAATACATCGGAACGTGCCCGATCGTGGGGGATAACGAAGCGAAAGCTTTGCTAATACCGCATACGATCTACGGATGAAAGCAGGGGACCGCAAGGCCTTGCGCGAACGGAGCGGCCGATGGCAGATTAGGTAGTTGGTGGGATAAAAGCTTACCAAGCCGACGATCTGTAGCTGGTCTGAGAGGACGACCAGCCACACTGGGACTGAGACACGGCCCAGACTCCTACGGGAGGCAGCAGTGGGG
>CALKVB010000410.1 GCA_937996605.1 uncultured Oxalobacteraceae bacterium
CCAATGTCACTTGCTCTAGTGGGCTTCGCCAGCAACCTCGTGAAGCTGCCCCTGCGCGCCACCGTGCCCGCCGTGCGCGCCAACGACCGCATGCTGCGCCTGGGCAGCAGCCACTTTGTCGCCATGCGCGCCAACGACCGCATGCTGCGCCTGGGCAGCAGCCACTTTATCGCCGACAGCTGGCAGCTCACCGTCTGGCACTCGGTCCTCAACCACCGCTGGCTCGCGGCCTACACCATCGACAACGACTACCCCGGCCTGCCCGACGTCGCGGTCAGCGACCTCACTCAGTACCAGGCCATGCTGATGTGGGTCGTGGCCGACAACCGCATGGACCCCGTCGTCGTCTGCGTGTGGGTCGACGGGGCGCTCCCCCAGTCGGTCGACCCGCTCGACCTCCTCACGCTCTCGCTCCTGGAGACGAGCACCTTCGACGCGGTCGCGGACAAGGCTGCGAAACTCGCCAATTTATTCGACCTGTACCAGCTGCGACACAGACACATGCGGCTCGACGACTGTCTCGTCTTCCGGCTGCAGGAGACGCCAGACGCTACGGGATGCGACGCCATGGAGCTGCTGACGCGCGAGGCCACGGAGAGGGCGCAGCAGATCAGGCTGGAGGCGCGCATGGAGCTGCGCTACTTTGTGCTGTTCTACGCGTTGTTGTGCCTGGCCGTCGTCGCGTGGCACTGAAACCCAGAATAAATAGTATATCTTTTTTTTGAACTGTTACGCCCCTAGCTGCTGCTCTTACTCTTCTTCTTCTTGCGGTAGTAGTAGTAGGCGACGCCCGCGCCGCCCATGATCAGCAACAGGATCAGCAGGATCACCAGTTTCGTGGTCGTGTCCATGCGCTGCTTCTTCTTGGTTGTTGTCTGGGGGAGGCCACATCTTTTCGCACACCAGCACCACCAGCCGCTCCACAAAGAAGACGAGCCACAACAAGTCCATGCCCGTCGTCGCTGGCAAAAACGTTTGTTGCTCCTGGGGGTAAGCATGAATTCGTGCGGGCTGTGCGAGCTGTCGGGCGTCACGACGACGTCGTCGTACCGCTGCGGCCTGTGCAGCAAGCGCCTGTGCCACCCGTGTCTGTTGTCGCTGCTGGCCAGCGAGTGCAGCGCGCAGGACACGCTGCTGGACGACCTGGACGACGTCCCGGACGAGCTGCCGGACGTCGTCGAGTGGATGGCGCTCAAGACCGAGTGCAAGTGCCCCTTCTGCCACCAGCCGTTCATGGTGCGGGGCGAGCGACTGTCCAGGTGGTGCCGGCGCCGCTTCGCCATCGACTCGCTCGGCTCCGTGCACCTGGCGTACCGCGCCTTCCTGCACAACCTGCGCACGGGCCTGTACGTCCGCTCGTGGCTGCTGGGCCGGCACATCCACCACAACATCCAACAGCACCGGCAGCTCAAGAAGCTGCGCGGGCGGCTGCGCATACTGCGCTACATCAACCGCCGGCAGCAACGACAACTGGACGCGCAGCGCGAACCACAGTAGACAAGGGTCATTGTTTTTTTTTGTTTATTTTTTTGATTAAAGAACCAAAACGAAAGAATGGAGCAGACAGTGGAGTATGTCGAGATCAGCGACAGCGTCTTTGCCAACCTGATGCGCGACGACCCGCGCCTCGTGCCCAACACGCGCGACTGTTTCACGCTGACAGAGCCGCAGCAGGAGGCCGTTCGTTCCCTGAAGCCGCACTCGAAGACGGTGTTGCTGCCGCACCAGCAGACGGGGCTCATGTGGATGCTGCAGCACGCCAACGTCTGCAAACACGGCGGGCTCGTGCTGGACGACGCCGGCATGGGCAAGAGCCTCATGCTCATCTGGTACGTGCTCGTGCAGCAGCTGGCGTGATCAAAGGCGACAATGCTGATCAAGACGCAGGTATCAAGTTGGTGTTGAAAGCGATCGAAGCGCCATTGCGTGAAATCGTTGCAAACGCTGGTGGCGAAGCAAGTGTTGTGATCAATGCGGTAGTTGGTGGTTCTGGTAACTACGGCTTCAATGCAGCTAACGACACCTACGGCGACATGATCGAAATGGGTATTCTCGATCCAGCTAAAGTAACACGCTCTGCATTGCAAAACGCAGCTTCTGTTGCTGGCTTGATTTTGACAACTGATGCATTGGTTGCAGAATTACCAGAAGACAAACCAGCTGCTGGCGGCATGGGTGGTCACGATATGGGCGGTATGGGTGGCATGGGCGGCATGATGTAATTGCCTTGGTAGATCGTTCTGTTTTAAGAAGATCTACCAGCCTGCTGAACACCTCAGCAATCGTTCAAATGAAAGCCTCGCAATTTTACTTGCGAGGCTTTTTTGTTGGTGCTGTACATAATTACTTTTACTCATCAAACTGAAGTATCAGTCTACTTTGAAGATCGCCTACTTCCCTCGCAAGCCAGAACTGATGTCCGTCGAGTCATTCCCATCGGCATCATCGTTTTGATGCAATCGCACACAAAAGCGCGCTTTAAAAATATTCTTGGGCTGACCAGGTTCTGAACGTGCGGGCACTTCTATCCATCGCCCTGGCTCACGGATGATTTTTCCGTTTGCCATGCGCGCTTGGTAGATACATTCCAATGTCCCTGCAGCTCGCGCGAATAATTCACTCTTAGTGAGTTTAGGGCTATTGGTTCGCACGTCGCGTGCAGCTTGCTGAGCCGGTGTTAGCACCTCTTGTTCTTGATCTTTCGGCACCTGTACACCATAGCGCTGCTGCACATGATTAAGACGAGAAATATCGGGAGTAAGTGCGAACGGATCTGATTGATCAAGCTTTTTGTTGACGGTATCTGGACTTAAGTTTTGATGCGTCTTTTGCTCATTTTCAGGTGTTTGCGTTGATGCTGTTGGATTGGGACGTGGCGCTTCGTTCGGAAGCGATTTTGTTTGTTCTGCGGGTGATCGTCTGGGATTTGATATTGGCTGATGGACAGGCGAAGGTTCGGGCAACAAAACCCATTGCATCACAGACCTGAATACGTTCTCTTGATACACAGGCACGGCAATGTGTTTTGAGACCATCAACAAATAAATCAAACCCAAATGCAGCATCAATATCCACGTGATATGGAAGATGCGATTGTTAAGGGTGTGAGAATATGTTGAAAGAGAAAGAGTATGTATCAAGAGGAGCTTAAGTAAGAGTTTGAGTAAGAATTTAAGTAAGAATTTAAGTAAGAATTTAAGTAAGAATTTAAGTACGAGTTTAAGGTTAGTGCGTACCGAGCAAAAGATCCCTCCTTAACTCGCGACGAATTGTAATGCATCGCACACCATTCAAACATAAAAAAACATCAAGCTAACTTCATTATAGTTTCTTGCTTTATTTCCAGTTATCATGTCGCATCTTTCTGAGAACTGGAACCAACAAACACTAAGCATTTGTTTTACATGTAAAGGTTTTTCTTGACACCTGATTTGCGCCACAAGGATACTGCATAAGACGCTTCACGGCAGCAAATATAACAACAATCATAAGTTTCAAACTAGGGGAAACAGTGGCGATTCAACAGTTGACAGATGAGCAGGTCAAGACTTGGTCACGACAGCAAAAAGACCAGTGGTGGTTTGACCATGTGTATCGCGGTGACATGGCACAACTCACTTTGCGTTCAGCGCTCACTGGTTTTCTGCTCGGCGGCATACTCTCCTCTACCGCCATGTACATCGGCGCCAAAACCGGCATTTCGATTGGGGTGAATTTAATCTCCGTTATCCTTGCTTTTGCCTTATTCAAAAGCTTAGAAAATGCGGGCATCTGTAAGCATTTCACTCTACTCGAAAACAATTGCTCACAATCGATCACCACTTCCGCTGGCTATATGACCATGCCCTTGGTTGCTGCGCTTCCTGCTTATATGATGATCAGCAATACCATCCCCGCGTGGTGGCAAATGTTAATTTGGATTCAAATCATTGCTATTCTCGGTGTGCTACTCGCTTTCCCATTTAAACGTCGTTTCATCAACGAAGAACAACTACCTTTCCCCGAAGGGAATGCCTGCGGCGTCGTTCTCGATAGTCTGTATTCGGGCAATGCTGCCAGCGGCATGCTGAAAGCGAAGCTTTTGGTCGGTGTCGCGACGGCATCCGCCTTCCTTCAACTCATCATGAGTGATGGTTGGATGAAGTTAATTCAATTCAAAATCTTGATGCTCGATAAATGGGCGGGTTTAAGCGAACCCTGGTTTTTGAAAGACAGGCTCGATACTTATTACTATTTGGCCGCCGTGAAATTTGATTTGTGGATTCCAAAAATTCTGGGCATTGATTTTCGTACTTTAGGTTTGCGCCTGACGCTCGATCTGGCATTAACCGGTGTCGGTGCCATGATGGGCATACGCATCGCAACGAGTTGCTTAATCGGCGCGCTTTTTAATTTTGCAGTGCTCGGCCCAATAATGATACAAGCTGGCGAAATCGCCCCAAGGATGGGTCTCGACGGTAAGTTGATTCCGCTTTCACGTATTGAAATATTGAATCAATGGTCGCTGTGGTGGTGCATCGTCATGATGGTGGTCGCTTCCATCATCAGTGTGTTTGCCAAACCCGAAATTCTTAAGCGTCTGTTGAATTTATTCCAAACTAAGGCAGAGCCCGTCGTCAAACATGACGTGCTAAAAGACATCGAAGTCCCATTATGGATTTCTTATATCGGCGTGCCAATTTTTAGCTTACTGGGTGTATGGACCACACATGCCTTTTTCGGCGTGCCCTTGATGTTAGCGTTTCTCTCGTTGGGCTTGGTCTATTTATTGACCATGATTTGCATTAATTCTATCGCCCTCACCTCTTGGGTTCCTACCAGCGGCCTTGCAAAAATCACGCAGTTTTCGATTGGTAGCCTAGACCGTAGCAATCCTGCTAGTAACCTGATTCCCGCTGGCATGTCTGCTGAAGTGGCCTCGAGTGCTGCGGTCTTATTGTCCGATATTAAACCCGGGTACATGCTAGGTGCGCGACCAAGACACCAAGCGATTGGCCACATGATAGGCATTTTTTCCGGCACCCTTGCCTGCGTTCCGGTCTACTTTTTATTGTTCTTACCGGCTGACAGTAATGGCGTACGCCACACCGCGAATATCGTCAGCGATCAGTTCGCCTTCCCTGCAGCGATGCAATGGAAAGGCGTGGCAGAATTAATCGCTCACGGTTTCAATAATTTATCGCACAGCGCCATCATTTCCATCATCGTTGCGGCGATAGTCGCGGTGGTGTTTGAGATCGCGACCATGGTCAGCAAAGGCAAATTTCCTTTATCGGCGATTTCGATCGGACTCGGTGTGGTGCTACCACCAGAATCGGTGTTGGCAATGTGGATAGGCGCCTTCTTCTTTTGGTTCATGGAAAGCAAGCATAAGAAGCAGCCGAAAGAAAGTCGTGAATACCAAACCTGGGTCGAAGGCACACAATCAATCGCAGCAGGATTACTGGCGGGCTCCGCGCTGATTGGTATCGGTAACGCCTTCATCAATGTCTTGATGTGAGCGCTCTAGCTCAGACTTTTTGATCGCTATCGCCGCTGTAATCGCTGCACACCGAAGGCAATCTGCATTTGATTGAAGCTATCAAATGCATGCAACAACGCTAGAAAATTTTGTTCATTTTTTTCCAAGCGCATCAAAGCGTAAGCACAGGCCTCAAGACTTGAAAGCTGATCTACTTGATGCGCTTGCCGAATTACATATCGTGAGGGCGGCATCTCACGCAAAGAATAACGCGGCAATGCTTGTAGCAAAGGATGGTCACGTAAGATTTTCCGACTTTGACGCCAACTCGCATCGATGACCACTAAGCGAATTTGTTCTACTGCTGCCAAACCTAATTCTGGTAGCGCATTCTTTGTTTGTGCGGGCATATCGCCGTTGGTTTGTTCGTCTGGATACAGCAAGTAAGGCTGCTTGTTATCAGCGCTAAGCCAACGCGCTAACTCCGCTTCATCAAACCGTTCTGCAATTTCTAATCTACTTCGCTGCAAACAAAGCTGTAGCAAACGTCCACTACTCTTAATATGCTTTGCCTCTTGTGGATGCTGCAAAATTAATACGTCAACGACATTAGTCACCGCTTGCGCACAGTGACAAATGCAGGCCCTTTGTGCCCGCGAGCAACGCACACAAAGTGCACGCTTAATACGCAGCGCTTGATCAATATATCCTGTGTCGGCCAACGGTAGCGCCTGCGTATTCATCTCACTCTCAAGCTCATTAACTATTGCAGGATGTTTGCCAATGCTGGCGCCAACTCAGGATATTCAAAATCAAAATCACCAGCGCGCAAGGCATTTGGCACGACATGCTGTCCTCGCAATATCAAATTAGCGCGCTCGCCTAGCACCATACGCATGACCCAAGCTGGCGTAGTAAAAAACGCGGGTCTATGCAAAGTCTGCGCTAAGGTTCGAGAAAATACGGCATTGCTAACGGCATTCGGCGCCACCAAATTGTAGGCACCATGACAATTAGCATCATCTAGTAGGTGTAATACCGCACGTAAATAATCGACATGGTGGATCCAACTCATCATTTGAAGACCATCACCCAATTTACCACCTATCCCTAACTGAAAAGGTAACAGCATTTTTTTCAACACTCCACCACGCGGGTCGAGCACCAAGCCGGTTCTGAGTAATACAATTCGAGGCACAATGTTATCACCATGCAGGCGGCTTACTTCAGCCGCGTAGCGCTGGGCGGCGGCCTCCCAATCACGACAAAGTATGGCTGAAAAATCGGTGCCAGCGGATTTACTTTCATCGAGCTCACCCGCAATTTCATCACCATAAAAACCAATTGCTGAGCCACTTAAGAATACCGCTGGTGGTCGCGGCACTGAAGCCATTTTTGCAACGAGGCTTTGGGTGAACACCACTCTGCTTGCAATAATTTCTTGCTTGCGTGCGGCAGTCCAAGCCGCATCAACGATGGGAGCGCCTGCGAGATTAATTACCGCATCGATATCTTGCGTGGTCCACTCTTTAAGCGAGCCCAATACCTGCACTTGGGAGCCGCATAAAGCCGCTACTTGTTGTGGGCGCCGGCTCAAAACGCTAACTTGATCGCCACGTGCGATTAAGGCTTTGCAAAGCCGTTGGCCGATAAGACCTGTTCCACCAGTGATCAAAACATGCATGCACACTCCTTAGAGATTACCTTGGACTAGTCTCTTCCGCCTTTAGAATTGGGGAAGATCATCCAAAATGCGAAGTCTATCGCCAAACACCCAAAAGTGCTTGAGCTCAATCACATCATACTTCGCTGCAAGTGCTGGAGGAAACACAGAATACGGTGCATTCGTCAGTGCAATATTGCGGGCTCGCTCATCGATCGAACGATTACCGCTGCTACGTAAGATCGTCACTTCTTCGATACTACCATCACTCTTAATCACGATATTCAATATCACTGCATATTCGGCACTACTTAAGGAGCGTTTCTCATAAATCAGATTGCCGTTACGCTCTGCCTTGGCCTTAACACTATCGATGTACATACGCAAAGGAACTTCTTTATCGTATGCACCGAGAAAACTGCGACGACGTGCCCGCGGATTATCTTCGACACCTTTGGTTAAGGGCATACGAGGTTTCAACAAATCTCCGCCACGTGCTTGATCACGGAGCCGCGAAGTCAATTCACCTGCACCCAAATTTTGAACCGGATTATTACTCGTGACGGAAGTATTGCCAGTACCGGAAGCGGTGCCGGTTCCGTTTGCATTTGAGGAATTTGTCGCATTGCGACTGCCATTCCCCTGCGAGGATTGCGCGGCGGCACGATCTGCAATCGCCTTTGCAACCGCGGCTTCCGCTGCCGCCTTCTCGTTGGCCGCCTTCTCGTTGGCCGCCTTCTCGTTGGCCGCCTTCTCTGCTGCCCGTCGTTCGGCTATTTTCTGTTCGGCTTGGCGCTGCTCGGCAAGTCTTTGCTCTTGTATTCTTTGCTCTGCCAATTTCTGTTCGGCCAAACGCTGCTCAGCAAGTTTTTGCTCAAGCACTTTTTTGCTCTGCCAAGCGTTTTTCCAATTGCTTTTGCTCGAGCTGCTTTTGTTCCTGTAGTTTCTTTTCTGCTAAAGCGAGCGCTTGTTGCTTCTCTATTTTTTCTTGCTCAGCAAGTTGCTGCTGGCGTAGTTGTGCCGCCGCTTGTTTTTGCTGTTCCTGTTCTAAGGCTAATTGACGTTGCCGTTGTTGCTCCGCCTGACGCCGTTGCTCTTCTTTTCGAAGTGTTTCCTGTGCCAATAGTTCTTGACGCTTGCTTTCTTTCAAAGCTTCTTCAATTGCTTGTTCTTGTTCTCGTTTTGCCAATTCCTGAGCCGCTCTTTGTTTCGCTAATTGTTTTTGTTCATTCAATTCACGTACCGGATCGATTGGCACAATCTCACTTGGTTTTCGTACACTTTCCTCTAATAATTTTGCCAATTTCCTTTGTTGTTCTTCGTTCGCCTTGGCAATTGCCTGTTGGGCTTTTATTTCATCTTGACGCTTTTGTTCTGCCAACTGGCGTAATTTCTCTTCCTGCTGCTTTTTGAGTTGCAACTCATCTTGGACTTTTTTTGCGGCTAACTCAGCACGCTTTTGCTCTTCAATAAGTTGTGTTTCCGCATCCTTATCGACAATAGCATCGGCGGGAATTGGCTCGGCCTGACGTTTGCTTTCTTTCTTATCCTCGCGCTTACGATCAAGCTCTTCTTCACTACTCACGGGCACTACAAAATCATCATTCTTGATCTGATCTTGAGCGATGATACGAACCGGTGCCTCAGGAACTGGCAAAACTTTTTTTACGAGCGCAGGCGCACTTGGTATTTCACGAGATTTGATCGCTCGCGCTTGTTTAGTACTTGGTTTATTCAAGCCCTGAGGAGGAACGACCGGCGCTGGGCTAGGCAGTACCACGAGACCGCCACTCGTCTTCAATGGCGGACTAGGAAGTATGGGGTCTGGCATCTTAAACAGCTCGGTCACGGTGACCGCTGGTGCTACAGGTGCAGGTTTATTTGACGGTGCTGGATTGGCGATTTGAATCTGTATGCTCTCGACCGCTTTGCGTCGCTCTTTCCAAGGTAATTCTAAGCTCGGCAAATCGAGTCCTGGAATCCCAAACTGTAGCGATAGTATCAATGCATGGAGTAGCAGCGATATGAGGACGCCTCCCACCAAACGACGATTGGCATTGTCGCGAGGCTCCACCGGCTCGAACTCTTCCGGTAGATGTAGTTGCTGGGATAAGGAGTCAAAATGCATGCAAAGCAATTATCATTAGAAACACATTGCAAACATTATCCCAGATTTTTACTGCTTGACTGCAAGTCATTGTCGCTTATTCATTCGCAATCGACGAATGTTCACCGCGCGGGGATGAAAATCGATTCCTATGTATCGCTACACCACAACACTGGCATCACGCTTAACAAAAAACAAACTCGCTCCCACTAATATCAAAACCGAACCAAACAATTTATTTTGGATATTTTGCGCCTTAGGATGTCGCATCCAGCGTTGCAAGGAAGCCGCCAATAAGGCGTAACCATGCATGACTGAGGTATCGACGAAAACCATAGTGAGCGCCAAAATTGTCAATTGCGGAAGAACCGGAGCCTGGCTGTTTATAAAATTGGGAAGCACCGCCACCATAAACACAATCCCCTTAGGATTGCTCGCATTAGTCAAGAAACCGGTCAGTACCCTACGCCGAATACTCAATACTTCGCTCAATACTTCTTTGGGCGCTTCACTTGCTGCAGCAACTTGCTTAACTTGATCCAACACATCACCTTCATTGACCTTGCTAAAAAATTGCTGCAGTCCCAAATAAATGAGGTAACTGGCTCCGAGCACTTTTACAATCGCAAAGGCAGTTTCAGAAGCCAATAACAAAGAGCCGACACCAGCACCCGCGATCAACAACACCAGCAGCAAGCCAAGTTGCAAACCAAAAATCGTAGCGCTCGTACGTTTCACTCCAAACGCTAAGCCATGTGACATCGACAAAATCGCACCTGAACCGGGAGATATGGCGATTAGGCATGCGGCACAAAA